>DATHGU010000083.1:0-13827 GCA_035317495.1 Solirubrobacteraceae bacterium | reverse complement strand
ATCTGGGTCGGGTCGAACCGCGAGCTTCGTGGTTCGACCCGACCCAGATGAACTTCGGCCATCTCGTCGACGGTGTGCTGCTCGGGGTGTTCATCTACTGGGGCTGGGACTCGGGCGTGGCCGTCAACGAGGAGTCCGAGGACTCAAACGAGGGGCCCGGTCGGGCGGCGATCGTCTCGACGATCATGCTCGTCGTCATCTACCTGCTCGTCTCGACGGGCGCCCAGGCCTTCCACGGCATCGGGTTCCTGACCAACGAAGCGAACCAGGAAGATGTCCTCAGCGCGCTGGGCAGCGGCGTGTTCGGCAGCGGCTGGGACAAGCTGCTGATCATCGCGGTGCTCACCTCGGCGTCGGCCTCGACCCAGACGACGATCCTGCCCACCGCGCGGACGACGCTCTCGATGGCGAGGTGGAAGGCCCTCCCCGGCGTGATCGGCCGCATCCACCAGCGTTACATGACCCCGAGCGTCTCGACGCTCGGCATGGGCGCGGTCTCGATCATCGTCACTGTCGTGCTGCTGCTGATCTCCGAAAACGTGCTCGCCGACTCGCTGATCGCGCTCGGCTTCCCGATCTGCTTCTACTACGGCTTCACCGGCATCTCGTGCGCGGTCTACTACCGCCACGAGCTGTTCAAGAGCCTGCGCAACTTCCTGCTCCTCGGCCTCGCGCCGGTCGCCGGTGCGCTGATGCTGTTCGGCGTGTTCGGCAAGGCCGCGGAATTCTACGGCCACGAGGCGAACGTCGAATCTCCAGCGATCGCCGGCATCACGTTGCCGCTCTGGCTTGGCGTCGGGGGCCTCGTACTCGGGTTCGTGCTGATGCTCGCCACCCGTCCGTTCTTCCGCGAGTTCTATGCACGCAAGCCGGAAACCGCCCCGCCGGGCATGCTCGAGCAGCCCGTGGAGCACGCGCCCGCACGGTTCTAAAGCCGCGGCCGGCGCCCGTTACACGGGGAGCTCGTGCACCCCGTGCGGTGCGTCGAGCTCGGCGAGGCGATCCAGGAAGGGCCCGGGCGGGAACGCCTCGGGCCCGAGCACGCCCGCACCCTTCCAGGCGCCCTCGTCTAACAGCTCGAGCGCGATCACGGGGTTGATGGCCGTCTGCCAGACGACCGCCTGGCTGCCGTACTCGCGCATCGTGTGCTCGTTGTCTACCACGTGGTAGAGATACGTAGAGCGCGGCTGCCCATCGGCTCCCGCGCCGCGCACCCAGGTGCCCGCGCACGTGCGGCCGGTCATGCGCTCGCCGAGTGTCGCCGGATCGGGCAGCACGGCGGCAACCACGTCGCGCGGCGCGACCTTCACGTCGCGCACGGACACCGGCTCGGTCGAGTCGAGGCCCAGCTTGTGCAGCGTCCGCAGAACCTCGATGAACTCCTTGCCGAGCCCGTACTTGAACGTAACGCGAGAGCAGTCGACGCAGCGTGGGATCAGCACGACCTCCTCGTGCTCGACATTGACGCACTCGAGCTTGCCGATGCCCTCGGGAAACTCGAACAGCTCGGGCTCGGAGAACGGCGCGGTGGTGTAGAAGCCGCGCTGGCGCTCCCAGATGAGCGGCGGGTTCAGGCACTCCTCGATAGTCGTCCAGATCGAGAACGTGGGCGCGAAGTCATACCCTTCGACGACCAGGTCGGAGCCATCGCGCACTCCCACGTCGTCGATCTGCGAGAACAGCTCCTGCTCGGCATGGGCGGCGAACACGTCCGACAGGCCCGGCTCGACGCCCATGCCCACGAGCGCCAGCAGTCCGGCGTCCTCCCAGGCCTCGTGGCGGGCGAGCTCGTCCTCTCCGAGCATCTTGCCCGGAAGCTCGTATGGCCGCTGGGGGTGCGGACGGGAAAGTGTCATCGCCATGTCGAGATAGGTGACCTTCGACTCGAACGCGGCGCCGAAGATCGGCTTGTTGAAGCGTGGATCGCAGGCGTTCAGCACGGCATCCGGCTGAACCCGTGCGATCAGCTCCACCAGCTCGGAGCGGCTGGACGCGTCGACGCGCTCGGCCGCGAAGCGGCTCGGCTCGCCGAGCGCGGCGACCACAGCCTTCACGCGCTCGGACGCGACGTCCGCCAGCACGACACGCTCGAAAGCCGGCCGACGCTGTGCGATCGCGGCGAAAGCCGCTCCAACGCCGCCCGCTCCAACTACGAGAACCTTCATCGAGCGCAGTGTGACGCAAAGCGCGCGAGCCGAGTGTCACAACGGCGTGGCGCCGATGCGCGGTTGCGTCGCAGGCGCCTACCGTATGCTGCGCCGATCCCTGCGGTCGCGAACACGAGCAGACGATGAGCACCGGCGTACCCAGTCCCTCCCGCACACCAGCCGTATCTCCCCAGTCGCCGGGCGCCGCTGTGGCCGGGAGCGAGCGCGATGGGGCGCTGGACGGTCACGCCCCCGGGCGGCGCGGTTCGCGCCTGCGCGCGCGGCTCGCGCCGGCCCGCTGGGCCCCCTCGCCGCAGCTCGGCCGGGCGGAGATCCTGTGGGTGGTGCTCGCCGGCGTCGCGCTCGCCGTGCTGACGAGCTGGCCGCTCGTGCTGCACCTCCCCAGCCGGATCGAGCCCGATCTCGGCGATCCCGTGCGCACCGCCTGGCAGGTCGCGTGGGTCGGGCACGCGATGCTGCACGACCCGCTGCACGTGTTCGACGCGAACGTCTTCTATCCCCACCCGCTGAGCCTCGCGTTCTCGGACTCGCTGCTCGGATACGGACCCGCGGCGTTCTTCGGCTCGGGCACCGTTGCGGCGCTCGTCCGCTACAACCTGCTGTTCCTCCTCGCCTGGGCGCTGTGCTTCGTCGGCGCCTACCTGCTCGCACGCGAGCTCGGCCTGCGCAAGCTGGCCAGCGCCGCCGCCGGCGCCGCGTTCGCCTACGCGCCGTATCGCGTGACCGAGGCCGGGCACCTGCACGTGATCTCCTCCGGCGGAATCGCGCTGTCGCTGTTCCTGCTGCTGCGCGGCTACCGGCGTGGCTCTCGCGGCCTCTTGATCGCGGGCTGGCTGGTCGCGGCCTGGCAGATCAGCCTCGGCTTCACCCTCGGCTTGCAGTTCGCCTACCTGCTGGCCGTGCTCGCAGTACTGGCAGCGGTCTACTGGTGGCGAGCGGGGCGCCCCCCGCTGCCGCGCCGGCTGGTCGCGATCACCCTCGCAGGCATCGCCGTCGTCGGCGTCGTGACGATCTACGAGGCGCGTCCATACTTGAAGATCGCACACGACTACCCGACCGCCAAGCGCACGCTGAGGGAAGTGAAAGTCTATTCCGCGGGCCCTGCCGCATGGCTGTCCGCGTCCTCGGAGAACCGCGTGTGGGGAGACCTGACGGCCGGCGTGCGCAAGCACGTGCATTCGAAGAATGAGCAGGTGCTGTTCCCCGGCGGCCTGCTGCTGGTGCTGGCGGTGATCGGCCTGGCCGCGCCGCTGTTCACGAGACGGTTGCGCCTCGGTTTGGCAGCGGGAATCGTGACCTGCTCTGTCCTCGCCCTCGGACTCGGCCTGACCGGCAGGGGCTATCCCTATCGCCTGCTGTTCGACTACGCGCCCGGCTGGGATGGCGTACGCGTGCCCGGACGCCTGTTCACGCTGGCCACGCTGTTCCTCGCGCTGCTCGCAGGTGCGGGTGCGCAGCTGCTGGCGGGCAGGCTCGGCGGCTGGATCTCGCGCCATACGGGCTCGTGGGGCTCACGACGCTCGCTGGGCACCGTGACCGCGGCGCTCGGCGTGGTGATCGTGATCGGCCTGGTTGGCGAAGGCGCCGGACACATGGCCGATCCGGTCGTGCCGCAACCCGCCAAGGCGGAGTTCGGCCTGCCGGGGCCGCTGCTGGACATGCCCTCCGACGGACCTGCCGATCGCGTCTGGCAGTACTACTCGACGAACGGCTTCTACAAGATCCCGATCGGCAACAGCACATTCGACATTCCCGCCGTCGATGACCTGCGCGGGGGGATCCACCGCTTCCCCGACAAGGCCAGCGTGGAGAAGCTGCGCTACTACGGAATCCGCACGGTGGTGCTGCACCTGACGATGCCCAAGCTGCCCGGGATCCTCGGCTTCGCGCACGCCGAGCCGCCCAACGCCGCCGAGGCGGCGGCCAAGCCCGTCGCGGGCCTGGGACTCACGCGCCGACGGGTCGGCTCGCTGGTCATCTACGAGATCGGCCCTGGTCCCAAGGCGCTGCACGGGACCGATTGATGAGCGCCTCGGAAACGGCGCCGGCCAGCGAGGCTTCAGGCCCGCCCGACCTCCAGCGTCGCAGCGCTCGCGCGCCCGACGGCTCGTCTTCGCGGTTCTCCTGGACGCGGCGGTACGCCTGGACGCGCAGGCGCCTGGCGCTCGCCGCGATCCTGCTCGTCGGGCTCTCCTACGCGACGATGATCCAGGACTTCTCCTGGAACCAGACCTCGCACTACGACCTGATCCGCTCGCTCGACAGCGATGGCACGACGATCGACGCCTTCCAGCAGAACACCGGCGACAAGGTCTTCTACAAAGGGCACTGGTACTCGGCGCGCGCGCCCGGGCTGGCGCTCTTCGCACTGCCCTTCTACGACACGCTCAAAGTCGCCGGCGCGCCCGCGTGGGCCCGCAGCCGCCAGGCATTGCGAGGCGAAGACGAGATGATCTATCTGATCGGGCTGTGGGGCAACGTGCTGCCTGGCCTGCTGCTGCTGCTGCTCGTGTGGCGGGCGGCCGAGCGCTTCGAGCCCGGCTTCGGCGCTGCGGCGGCGGTCGCGCTGGGGCTCGGCACGATGATCCTGCCGCTCTCCACGTTGCTCTTCTCGCACGTCTTCACGGCCTTCCTCGGCTTCGCCGCATTCGCGCTGATGTTGCGCGAGCGCGATGGACCGCCGAGCCCGTCGCTGCTCGCGCTCGCCGGACTCGCGATGGGCTACGCCGTCGCCTCGGAGTACCCGCTGTTGTTCGTCGCGATCGTGCTCGGCCTGTACGTGCTCTCGCGGCGCGATGCGCTCACGCCACGGCGCGTCGCGACGCGTGCGGGCGCCTACATCGGCGGCGGGCTCGTGGGGATCCTGCCGCTGCTGCTCTACAACCACTACGCCTTTCACTCCTGGACGCACCTCGCCTACTCCGACGTCGCGCGCCAGAAACATGGCTTCTTCGGAATCGACCTGCCCAGCCTGAAGGTGCTCGCCACGCTGCTGTTCGACTCGCGCGGGCTGCTGACGCTCTCCCCGGTGCTGATCATGGGCGCAATCGGCACGGTCATGCTCTACCGCCGCGGGCGGCGCGCCGAGGCGCTCACGATCGGCGGGGTCTGCCTCTGCTACATCGGCTACAACTCCGGTTACTACCTGCCCTTCGGCGGCGGCTTCATGGGCCCGCGCTTCCTTGCGACGATGCTGCCGTTCCTGGCCGTCCCGCTGGGGGTCGCCTTCAGGCGCTTCCCGGCGCCGACGATCGCTCTGGCGGCGGTCTCGATCGCGACGACAGTGATCGCCACGATCACGCACCCGCTGATCGGCTACGAGAACGAGGCGGTCGTCTGGACGCGCTACCTCGGCAAGGCAATCTTCCAGCCGACCATCGCCACCGCCTACGGCCTCGGACGCGGCTGGGGCGGCATCTGGCCGTTCCTGCTGGCGGCCGGCGGGGGCGTGCTGCTCGCCACGATGGCCAGCCCGCGCGTGCGGCTCACCGCCGCGAACCTGGGGGCAGGCGCCCTGGCGCTGCTGGCCTGGGGCCTGTTCGCCGCGATCGCCCCGACGTCGCTGGGGATCGACCATCGCGGCCTGCTGAGCATCGTCGGCGCGGGGGACCACACGGCCCTGAACCTGAAGCTCCACCTCGGCAGCAGATATCCGCTGACGACGCTCGTGCTGATCGCCGTCGTGGCGGGACTTGTGGCGCTGGGCGCCGCGCGACTGTGGCGCAATCGGCCGGCCGGCGAGCCCGCCGTCGCCGTCGCCCCGTCGCGTTAGTGGCTACTCACTGCTGGCCGTGCGACCATCGTCGCGGGAGGGAGGCTTGCTCAGCGTCCCGGCGCCCGTCAGGCGGCGTAGAAGACGATCCCGATCACGGCGTACAACGCGAGCAGCTGCACGCCCTCGAACCACGTGGACTCACCGTCAGACGCGAGTGACGTCGCGACCAGGCCCGCGGCCAACAGCGCCCCTATCTCATATGGGTTGAAGACCAGAGCCATCGGCGACGGTCCGAACAGGAACGAGAGCAGCACTAGGACCGGCGCCACGAACAGGCCTATCTGGGCGCTCGAGCCGATCGCGATGTTGACCGCGAGGTCCATCTTGTCCTTGGCCGCGGCGACGACGGCCACATAGTGCTCGGCCGCGTTGCCGACGATCGCCACCACCGAAGCGCCGACGAAGAACTGCGATACGCCGATGGCGCGCGAGGCGTGCTCGATCGAGCCCACCAGGAGCTCGCTCATGACCCCAACGAGGACCCCGGCGGCGGCGAGCGTCCCGACCGATCGGCGCACCGACCAGACGCTGTCCGAGACCTCCTCATCGCTGCCGGGATTGAACAGGTCGCGATGCGTTCTGAGCGAGAAGAACAGCCCGGCGAGGTACGTCGCGATCAGCACGAGCGCCACCGCGAGCGAAACCTGCTCGACGCTGCCTCCGAAGTGGCGCCGCGTCTGCGACACGCTCGGAAGGCTGACGTGGCCGGCCAGCTCGAGCAGCGACGGAAGGGCGAGCGCGACGACGGTCAGCAGCAGCATCCCGCCCTGCGTCTGCGCGGCTGTCCGATCGAAGGTCTGTCGCGTCCGCTTCCGGCCGCCCACGAGCATCGCGGCGCCCAGCACCAGCAACGAGTTGCCCAAGATCGAGCCGACCAGGGACGCCTTGACGACCTCCTGCAGGCCGTCGATCAGCGCGAAGACCGCGATGATCAGCTCGGGCGCGTTTCCGAAGGTGACGTTGACCAGCCCGCCGATGCCGGGGCCCGCGCGTGCCGCGAGTTGCTCCGTCGCCTCGCTCATCAGAGCTGCCGTCGGCACGATGCCCAGAGCCGAGGCTCCGAACACGAGCGAAGGCGAGGCACCCGTCTGATCGAGGACGAGCGCGACGGGAATGAATGCGCTCAAGCCGTAAACGGGTTTCGCGCGCAAGACACGCCCGAGCGTTGGCCGCCGGGGGTTGCGGCCATCGCCGCTCACCTCGTCACATCCAGCCCTTGCGCTTGAAGAAGCGCAGCAGGACTACGCACGTCACGAGCAGGCTCCCGAGGCCGAGTACGAAGAACGACCAGGTCGACGTGATGCCTTTGCTCACCAGCCAGCCGAAGTTCATGCCGAAGAAGCCGGTGATGAACGACAGCGGAAGGAAGATCGTGCCGACGATCGCGAGCTGCTTCATGACCTCGTTCTGGCGGTTGGAGACCGTCGAGAGGTACAGGTCGGTCGTGCTGGAGAGCAGGTCGCGATAGGAGTCGATCAGATCCGAGATGCGGATCAGGTGGTCGTACACGTCGCGGAAGTAGTCGCGCTCGTCGAGCTGCAGCCCGGGCAGTTCCGCCAGCTGGTCGATCGAGCGCGCGAACAGGTCGCGCTGCGGGGTGACGACCTTGCGCATCGCGATCAACGCGCGCTTCAATGCGAACAGCCGTTGCAGCTGCTCATCGTCCGGTCCCTCGAGCACGGCGGCCTCGAGCTCGTCGATCTCGTCGTCCATGCGCGCGAGCGGCGGGAAGAAGCTGTCGGTCAGCGCGTCGAAGACGCGGTACAGCAGGAACTGCTCGCTGTGAAGCACGACGCCCTCCAGCCGCGCGCGCTGCTCGTCCAGCGCGGGCAGGGGGTCCAGGTGCAGCGTGATCAGGTAGCCGCCGGAGATGAACATCTGCACCTCCTGCAGCAGCTCGCGCTCGCCCTCGCCCTCGCCCATCTCCGCGCCGCGCGCGCCGTAGAAGACCACGAAAGCGTACTCCTGGTAGTCGTCGAGCTTCGGTCGCTGGCCGAAGTGCAGGGCGTCCTCGAGCGCGAGCGGGTGAAAGCCGAACAGCTCGTGCAGCCTCGTGACGTCCTGCTTCGTCGGCGCGCTCAGGTCCAGCCAGAAGAACTGATCGCGCGCCAGGTGATCGCGAATCGCTGCCTCGTCGATCGCGTTGAAGCACGGCACCGTGCAGCTGAAGCCCGAGCGCGCCGCCTCGTCGGGATGATGCGCCTCGGCCTTGCCCACCGCCATCGTCCACGCATCTTGTCAGCCGCTCCGGCCATCTGCGACGGGACGATGCGCCGCGCCCAGTGCTTCATTGCGAACGCACGCGGCCCCGGAGGGGCCTCCTAAAAAGTAAACCGGTACCCCACTCCCGGGTCGGTCATGATGTACCGCGGACCCGCCGAGCCCTCCGGCTCGATCTTGGCGCGCAGCCGCGCGATGTGCGTGCGCAGCGGCTGGATGTCGTTTACGTACTCCGGTCCCCACACCTCCGCGATCAGCTTGCGATGGGTCATCAGCCGGCCGCGGTTGCGCACGAGCACGCGCAGCAGCTCGAACTCGATCGGGGTCAGGTGTATGGGGTCGCCGTCGCGCAGCACCACGCGCCCGGCCAGATCCACCTCGAGCCCCTCGACCGCGATGCTCGGCTCCTCCTCGGCAGGCGCAGCCCGACGCAGCGCCGCCTGCAGGCGCGCGATCAGCTCGCGCGCCCCGAACGGCTTGGTTATGTAGTCATCCGCGCCGGCCTCGAGCGCGCGCACCTTCTGGTCCTCCTCGCCGACCGCCGAGAGCACGAGGATCGGCATCGCGCTCCATTCGCGCAGCCTGCGCGTCACCTCCACTCCGTCGCCGTCGGGCAAGACCAGATCGACGATCGCGGCGTCCGGGGGCCGCACCGCCGCCAGATCGAGTGCCTCCGACGCCGTTTCGGCGGGCACCGCCTCGAAGCCCGCCTCGCGCATCACCACCTTCAACGCCCGCACGATCTGCGTCTCGTCGTCGACCACCAGTACACGCGGCCGGCCGGCCGCAGCGGGCTCCGCGGGCGTGCTCACGCGCGCGGTCCCCGTCCAGCGCCGCGCCGCGCGAGCGGCTCGCCGCCCTCCGGGGGCGCCTGCGGCAGCGACTCGTCCGGCGGCGGCTCGACCTCGCCCGCGCGGCGGCCTTCGCCGGCCTCCTGCAGCGGCAGCTCGAACACGAACGATGCCCCCTGCCCGGGGAGCGACTCGACGTGCAGCGAGCCCGAGCTCGCCTCCGTGAAGCCCCGCGCGATCGCCAGGCCGAGGCCCGACCCGCGGTGCCCGCCGGCCGTCGTGCCGGCGCGGTAGAACGGCTCGAACACGCGCTCCAGCTGCGCGGGCGGAATCCCGGGGCCGCGGTCGACGACGCGCACGATCACGCGGTCTCCCGCCGGACGGTCTCCGTCGCCCTGACCGACGCCCGCGACGTCGCCGCCGTTCGCCGGGCGGTTGGCCGGCGCGCGTGCCAGGCTGCGCACGGCGCGCGCGCGGACCGACACGGGATGCCCGCCGGAGTGCCGCCGGGCGTTCTCCAGCACGTTCACGAACGCGCGCTCCATCTGCACCGGGTCGACGCGCACGAGCGGCAGCTCGCGGTCGATCGACAGGCTGAACTCTCCCTCGCCGGCGGCCAGCTCTGCGAGCGCCGCGCGGATCAGCTCCTCGACCGACGTCCAGTCACGACGCGGCTCCGCGGCGCCCGCTTCCAATCGAGATAGATCCAGCAGGTTGTCGACGAGCCGCGAGAGCCTCCTGGCCTCCTCCTGGATCACCGCCGCCATCTCCTCGCGCTCCTGCTGGGATAGCGACGGCGATCCGACGGCCTCGCCCGCCGCCGAGATCGCCGTGAGCGGCGAGCGCAGGTCGTGCGAGACCGCCCGCAGCAGCGCCGTCTTGACAGTGTCGGCGCGGCGCAACGCCGCCGTCTCGACCACCCCGCCAAGCAGGCCCTCGCGCTCCAGTGCCGCGCTCAGCAGCGCCTCCAGCGCAGGAACGACGCGCTCCTGCAGCCTGCGCAGGTTGGCCTCGGAGGTGTCCGCCCCAACGAGCAACGTCCCCAGCCGGCTCGTGCCGTCGCGCAGCGGGAAGGCGATGCTGCGCTCGTCACCCTCGACAGCCTCCATCTCGATCGCCGCCGAGTTCAGCTCGAGCGCCTGCGCCAGGCGCGCCGCGGCCGTCGGAAGGGCCTCAGCGAGGTCGTCGCCGCGCAGCAGCAGGCGCGCCATCTCGGCGGCCAGGTCGGCCTCGCGCCTGCGCGCTTCGGCGTCGCGTGCGCGGGCGCGCGTCAGCTCTGCAACCGAGCTCGCGATCAGGGCAACCACGAGAAACGTCGATAGCGCTACCCAGTTGCTCGACTCCCTGATCTCGAAGTGATGCAGCGGCGGCAGATGGAAGAAGTTGAAGGCCGCCGCGCTGAGCACCCCCGTGCCGACGCCCAGCCAGCCGCCCCACACGATCGACACGACGAGCACCGCAGGCAGGTAGACGACCGACAGCGGGACTACCGGCGCGACGTGCTTGAGCGGATAGACGAGCAGCGTGCAGAGCGTCACCGACAGCGCTGCGGCGACCAGCCCGGCGCGTCGCGAAGGCGGGTCGGGCGCCAGCAGGAAGCCGAGCGGCGAGTGCATCGTCACCTCAGCCTAATGCCGAACGGGGCGGCCGGTTCAGCCGGCGCTCGCTTGGCGGCAACGTCCGTTCAGTGGGGTGCGGAGCGCTCAAGCCCGCGCCGCGCCGAGTCGAGTGGATCGCAGACGCTCAAGCCGATGATCAACCGCATTGCCACTAGGACCCGGCTCGGACCGCCGACGAGGCTTCTGCCCTTCCTGCTGCTCATAACCTGTTGCGTCTCCGCCGGGCTCGGGTGGTCCGCCGCCGCGTCAGCCGCGCCGCCCGCTCCCTCCGCCTACACGGTACGCGGGCTCTGCGCGAACCCCTCGCCCGGCCGCTCCGGCTGCCTCGGGCTGCAGCTCGTCGCCAAGGACCCGCGGTCGGTGCCCGGCACGCGCGTGCTTCCCGCGGCGACGACGGGGGCGCGCCGCGCCACCTCGGCCCCGCGCTCGGAAGCCTTCGAACGCAAAATCCCATGGCCCGAAAGCCTTACGCCGGCCAACCTGCTCGCGGCCTACAGCCTGACCGGCGTCTCGCCGCCGAGCACGCAGACGATCGGCATCGTCGACGCCTACGACGACGCCACGGTCGAAGCCGATCTCGCGCACTTCAACGCGCAGTACGGCCTGCCCCCCTGCACCGAAGGAAACGGCTGCTTTCGCAAGGTCAACCAGGCCGGTGACGCCGCGCCCCTGCCGAGCTCCAGCGGAGAAGAAGAACGGGGCTGGGCGCTCGAGATCGCGACCGATGTCGAGGTCGCGCACGGCGTCTGCCCGGACTGCCGCATCCTGCTCGTCGAGGCCGACTCGAACGAAAACAGCGACCTGTACGCCGCGGAGCAGACGGCTGCCGCGCTCGGCGCGACCGAGATCTCCAACTCCTGGGGCGGCGAAGAGCCCGAAGAAGACAGCCCCGCGTTCGACCATCCCGGCGTCGTGATCACCGCGTCCTCGGGCGACGCCGGCTACCTCAACTGGCTCTCCGAAGAACAGCCCGCGAGCGCCAACTATCCGGCCAGCTCGCCGCGCGTGATCGCCGTTGGGGGCACGCGCCTGGAGCTCAACGAAGCAGCGACGGCGAGGGAGAGCGAGACCGTCTGGAACGACGGTGGCGAAGCCGAAGGCGTGCTCGAAGGAGCCGGCGCCAGCGGCGGAGGCTGCAGCGAAGCCTTCACCGCTCCGCCCTGGCAGCAAGCGGTCTCCGACTGGTCGTTCGTGGGCTGCGGCTCCGCTCGCGCCGTCGCCGACATATCGGCCGACGCCGACCCATACACGGGCGTGGCCGTCTACGACTCGACCGAAACCGAAGGGGAAAGTGGCTGGTGGATGATCGGCGGCACGAGCGTGGCCTCGCCGATCATCGCCGCCACCTTCGCGCTCGCCGGAGGGGCGCAGGGAGTCGAGTACCCGGCGCGCACGCTGTATGAAAACGCGGCCAAGACGCACGCCCCGCTGCACGACGTGAGGGCCGGGTCCAACGGGGAATGCCTGCTGCCGTTCAAAGCAGCGAAAGGGCTATCCGGCTGCTCGGCGATCGAAGAGGCGGAAAGCTGCGAGGTGCAAGCGATCTGCCTCGCCGTCAACGGCTACGACGGTCCCACCGGCGTCGGGACGTCCGACGGAGTCGGCGCGTTCCTCGCGACCGGCGTGGGCGGCGAAGCCCCGACCCCGCCCGTCGCCACCCAAGCCCGTCCGGTGATCGGCGCCAGCTTGCCCGGCGCCACGCGCCCCCCGGCCGCGATCGTCTCCGCGCTGCGGCTCACGCGCCGCGCGATCGCCGCGCTGAGCCGCCGCCATCCAAGGATCGGCAACTTGGGCTTCTCCTTCGCCTCAGCGCGCCGGCGCGAGTCCGTGTGACGATCTCCAAGCGCGCGCAGGTGCAAGGACACACGCGCTGGGTCGTCCTCTCCAAGCCCTTCACGATCCTCGGCCGCATCGGCATCCAGGCGCACCGCCTCAGCGGACGCCGCGTGCTCGCTGCGGGCCGATACCGCCTGACGCTGACACCGGCGAGCGGAACCCCGAAGTCGATCGTCTTCCAGATTCGCCGGCCCATCCGTCGGTAGCGGCGCTGGCGGCCGCGCTCATCGCGCCCGGATTGGCCGATTTCGCGCCCTGCAAGCGCGGCTGCAGGCGCGTCGTTCGCTTGTGCTCGGACGAACTGCTGGCTAGCTTGGCCAGTTCATGTCGCGCCCGAGACATCGCACGCAGCGACGCAGCGGCGCGCGCGCACGCACGCGCAGGCGCGCCCGATCGCCCGTCGCGGCCGCCGCCGTGCTGCTGGCCGCGCTCGCCACCAGCGTCGCGATCGGCTCGGTCGCCGCCGGCTCCACCCCGAGCTCGCTGGAAAGCAAGATCGCCGCTTCGCAATCGCGCGAAGGGGAAGTGCGCTCGGGCATCGGCGCGGACAGCCACCAGATCGCCGGCTTCCAGGGCAGCATCGACGACCTGCAGACGCGCCTCTCGGCGCTCGAATCGAGCCTCAGCGTGGAGCGCGACCTGCTCGCGAGCATCCGCTCGCAGCTGAGCGTCGCGCGCACACGGCTGGCCGCACTGAAGGTCCAGCTCGCGCACGACCGTCAGGTGCTCATCGCACAGGTCGTCGCCTCCTACCAGAGCCCACCGCCGGACATCGTCACCGTGATCCTGCAGGCGCACGGGTTCGCCGAACTGATCGAGCGCGTCGACAACCTGCGCGCGATCTCGCGCCAGAACGCCGCCGCAACCACTCACGTGATCGAAGTGAAGAGAGAAGTGAGCGTGCAGGCGAAGAAGCTCGCCGCGCTCGAGAGCACGCACGCCCGCGAGACGTACGCCGTGCTCGTGCAGCGCAACGAGGTCGCCCAGCTGCACCTCGCGCTCGTCAACCGCCAGCTGCAGTTCATCCGCGCGCGCAACCGCAAGAGCGCAGAGCTCGAAGAACTGCGGTCGCACAAGCACTCGCTCGAGCAGCAGCTCAGCCACATCCAGGCACGCGAACTGGCCGCCTCGGGCGTCGGCTACTCGGGCCCGGTCGGCGAATTCAACTCCACACCGGAAGGCGCATACGGCTTCTTCCAGGCAGCCGGCACCAACTACAGCGTCGGCCAGGAGCCCGCGCTCGCCGAACGCCTCAACACGATGGGCAAGGCGCTCCACCTGCACCTGATCGGCATCTCCGGCTATCGCTCGCCGCAACACTCCGTCGAGGTCGGCGGCTTCGCCAACGACCCGCACACGCGCGGCGAAGCCTCCGACACGCCCGGAGTCGAGGGCGTGCCCGAGGCGACGCTCAACCG
>DATHGU010000082.1:0-4657 GCA_035317495.1 Solirubrobacteraceae bacterium | reverse complement strand
CTCAGGTCCGCGCTTGTCCTCACGTCTGTCACGGTTACGAATCCCACTCGAGGGTCCTTCAGCTCTCCTGCCACGGCGTCGCCGATCACCTGGCGAATCGCCTCGTCGACTCGGCGCATACGCCCTGTGCTCATCCTACTCACCAACCCTTGAAGCCGAGAAGCGTTGAGCGATTTCTCTCATGAGGGTTCTCTCATCCCGACGAGCCGCCCAGCCGGCCGCAGGCCGGCGCTCAGGAAGACAGCTCGCGTTCCTGCAGGCGCGTCTCATACGTCTCGAGCACGTCGCCCTCGTGCAGGTCCTGGAAGTTCGCCAGCACGATTCCGCACTCGAAGCCGGCCGAGACCTCGCGCGCGTCGTCGTTGAAGCGCCGCAGGCTTTCGATCGTCGTGTCGTAGATGACCGTGCCCTCGCGCACCAAGCGCACTTTCGCGCCGCGCGTGACCTTGCCCTCCGTGACGAACGAGCCGGCGATCGTGCCGATCTTCGACGCGCGGAACAGCTGGCGCACCTCGGCCTGCCCGAGCGTCGTCTCGACCTCGGCCGGCTCGAGCATTCCCTGCATCGCCGCGCGCAGCTCCTCGATCGCGCGGTAGATGACCGCGTAGGAGCGGATCTCCACGCCCTCGCGATCGGCGATCTGGCGGGCGTCGCCGACCGGCCGCACGTTGAACGCCAGGATCACGCCCTCCGAGGCCGCCGCGAGCATCACGTCGGACTCGTTGATCCCGCCCACGCCGCGGTGGATGATGTTGACCTTCACCTCCTGCTGCGGAAGCTTCGCGATCTCGTCCTCGATCGCCTCCAGCGATCCGGCGACGTCGGCCTTGACGACCAGGCTGAGCTCCTTGACGGCGCCCTCCTGCGCGAGCTTGAAGACGTCCTCGAGCGAGACCTTGCGTCCCGAGCGCCGCGCGAGCGCCTCGGTCTTCAGGCGGTTCGCGCGCTCGCCCGCGAGCTGGCGCGCGCGCCGCTCGTTCTCCACCACGCGCACGATCTCGCCGGCCTCCGGCACGCCGTCGAAGCCGAGCATCTCGACCGGCTGCCCCGGCGTCGCCCGCTTGACCTTGTCGCCCACGAAGTCCTGCATCGCGCGCACGCGCCCGAAGTGCGCGCCCGCCACGAGCGCGTCGCCGACGCGCAGCGTCCCGCGCTGGATCAGCACGCTGACGACCGGGCCGCGACCGGGGTCCAGCTTGGACTCGATGACCGTGCCCGACGCGTCGGCCTCGCTGTTGGCCTTCAGCTCCTCCAAATCGGTCACGACCTGGATCGTGTCGAGCAGGCCGTCGAGGCCCTGATGGGTCTTCGCGCTGACGTCCACGAACTCCGTTTCGCCGCCCCACTCGGCCGGCTGCAGGCCGTGCTGGGTCATCTCCGTGCGCACGCGCTCCGGCTGCGCGCCCTCCTTGTCGATCTTGTTGACCGCCACAACGATCGGCACCTCGGCGGCGCGCGCGTGGTCGATCGCCTCCTCGGTCTGCGGCTTGACGCCGTCGTCGGCCGCGACCACGATCACCGCCAGGTCGGTCACGCGCGCTCCGCGCGCGCGCATCGCCGTGAACGCCTCGTGGCCCGGCGTGTCCAGGAAGGTGATCTCCTTGCCGCCGTGATGGACCTGGTAGGCGCCGATGTGCTGCGTGATGCCGCCCGCCTCGCCGGCCGCCACCTCGGTCTCGCGGATCGCGTCCAGCAGCGAGGTCTTGCCGTGGTCGACGTGGCCCATGATCGTCACGACCGGCGGGCGATCGACGAGATCCTCCTCGGCGTCTTCGAACACCGGCTCCACATCCACGTCGTCGGCCGCATGGAGGATCTCGATCTTCTTCTCGAACTCGTCCGCCAGCACCTGGATCGCCTCGTCGGACAGCGTCTGCGTGAGCGTCGCCATCTCGCCGAGCGTCATCAGCTTCTTGATCACCTCGGGCACCGGCACGCCCATGTACTCGGCGACGTCCTTGACCGTCGAGCCGGAGTTGACGCGGATCTCATCCGTCGCCTCCATCGCGGTGTTGTCGATCGGCGCGATCGTCTCGTCGTACGTGCCGCGGCGGCGGCGTCCGCGGCGCGGACGGCGCTGCGGCTGGTTGGCCGGGCCGCCCTGCTGGCGGCGCGAGGCCTGCGAGTCGATCACCACGCGCCGGCGACCGCCCGGGCCAATGTCCCCCGGCGTGCGCTCGCCCGTGCGCGAGTCGCGCGTCGGGCGCACGCGCTCGGCCGCCGGCGTCGCGCCGGAGGCCGCCGGAGCGGCCGTGGACGCTGCCGATGGCGCCGGAGCGCCGCCGGGCGCTGCGCTCGAGCCGCCCGCCGGCGATGCGCCCTGTGCGGAGGAGCCGGCGTCGGGCGCCTTGGCGGGCCGCTCGGCGACGGCGGCCGGCGCGGAGGCGGCGGATGGCTCGGCAGCTGCTCCGGGAGCTCCATTGGAGCTCTGCGGCGCGCTCGCGCCGTCCGCGCCGAGCGCCTTCAGCGCCACCGCCTCCTCGACCGACGAGGCCGCGGCCTTCGCCTCGACGCCGGCAGCACGCAGCTTCTCGAGCAGCTCTTTGCTCGAGACGCCGTGCTCCTTGGCGATTTCATGTACGCGCTTCTTGGTCATGTGTTGATCGATTCTACGAGCTTGGGGTCAACGGTCACCGGCGAGCGCAGCGCACGAGCGATCGCGTTGCGCCGCGCGGCCAGCGCGGCACACCGCGCCAGCGGCTGCGACGGGGCCGTCCCGCGACACAGATAGGCGCCGCGCCCGGGCATCGTGCCCTCCGGGTCGGGCACCGCCCGCCGCGTAGGCCCATTCTCCTCGGCGACGAGCGCGATGCGCATCAGCTCGGACTTCGGCGCGATCCGACCACAGCCGACGCAGCTGCGCCGCGGGCGGGGCACACGGGCCGACCCAGCCGTCCCGTCTGTGTGCCCCCCGGGTTGGACCGACCCAGCCGTACCGTCCGTGTGCTCCCCGGATCTGACGCCTATGTCGTCTGCTCCCCGGCGGCCTCGCTCGGGGCGGCCTCGAGCGAGGCCGGATCGATGTCGCCATCGGCCGGCGGCGTTGCCGCGGAGTCCGCCTGCTCGGCCTGCACCTCCGCGGGCGCGGCCTCTGCCACGGCGAGCTCGGCCTCGGCCGCGGCCTCGTCTGCAGCCTCGGTTGGCGCGTCGGCGGGGTTGAGGTCGACGATGTTGTCGGTGGCGATGTCCGCCAGCGCCTGGTGGCTCTCCAGCCCGCAGTAGCGCGAGCCGGGCAGCGACGCGTTCGGGCAGCGCCGTCCGTTGGAGAGGACCGCGGCGCAGCGGCCCTGCACCTCCTCCTCCTCGTATCCGTGCTCGGCCTCATCGGCGGCGAACTCGGTCTCCGAGCGGATATCCACGCGCCAGCCCGTCAGGCGGGCCGCCAGGCGTGCGTTCTGTCCCTCGCGGCCGATCGCCAGCGAGAGCTGGTCGTCGGGCACGATGACGGTCGCCTGCTTGGCGTCGTCGTCGACGAGCACCTCGCGCACGCGCGCCGGCGAGAGGGCCTTGGCGACGAACCGCGCTGGCTCGTCGTTGAACGGGATGATGTCGATCTTCTCGCCGCGCAGCTCCGAGACGACCATCCGCACTCGCGAGCCGCGGGGGCCCACGCAGGCGCCGACCGGATCGACGCCGTCGGTGTGCGAGATCACGGCGATCTTCGAGCGGTAGCCGGGCTCGCGGGCGACGTTGGCGATCTCCACCAGACCGTCGGCGATCTCGGGGACCTCCAGCTCGAACAGCTTCTTGATCAGCTCTGGGTCGCGCCGCGAGACGATGATCGCCGGACCCTTGGTCGACGGCGAGACCTCCTTGATGACCGCCTTGATGCGCTGCGAGTGGTCGTAGCGCTCACCCTCGACCTGCTCGGACTTCGGCAGCAGCGCCTCGACGCGTTCGCGCAGCTGCACGAGCGTGTAGCGCGAGTCCGACTGCTGCACGATGCCCGTGATCAGCTCGCCCACGCGGTCGCGGTACTCCTCGTACATCATGTCGCGCTCGGCCTCGCGGATGCGCTGCAGGATGACCTGCTTGGCGGTCTGCGCGGCGATCCGCCCGAAGTCGTCGGGCGTCACGTCGCGCTCGTCGATCTGATCGCGGTATTCGGCGAACTTCTTCGGGTCGATCTCCGGTTCCTCGGGTTCGCGCATCTCCCCCGTCTCGGGGTCGATCGTCGTTTCCTCGTCGATCGTCTCGACGATCAGGTGGGCCTCGAGTCGCTCGGGGATGATCAGTTCGATGACGCGGAAGTCGGCCGTCTCGCGGTCCATCTCCACGCGTGCGTACTTCGCCGAGCCGGGCTGCTTCTTATAGGCCGACAGGAGCGCGTCCTCGAGCGCGATCATCAGCTTCTCCGGCTCGATGCCCTTCTCGCGCGCCAGCGCGTGCATCGCCTCGAGGATTTCACGTGACATGGCCGGCCCTACTCCTCGACGAGGTTCGAACGGCGGATCTCCGAATAGGGGATCGCGATCACACCCCCCTCGGCGGCCAGCGTGATCTCCTGCTCGGAGGCGCCGACGAGCTCTCCGGTGAAGCTCTTGACGGCGCGCCCCTCGCCGCGGTGCCGCTCGCCCTCGGATGGGGCACACAGCCCGGAGGGCTGTGTCGGGCGGGGGTGGCGAGTACGCACGCGCGCGCGCCTGCCGACGAAGCG
>DATHGU010000081.1:0-9017 GCA_035317495.1 Solirubrobacteraceae bacterium | reverse complement strand
CAGAGCGATAGCACAGCCGCCGGAGGCGGCCCCCTCACGCCCACCTAAAGGCACCACGCACGCCGATCCCTCATAAATAAAAAAGTCGGGCCACAAGGCCGAAGTAAGACCGACAGCGACGTATGGGACACGCGCCCTGAGGGTCGTCAGTCGAGCCATCCAAGGACGCAGGGAGCGTGGCGTGCTTCGCACGCGAGCGACCGAGGACGCCGGAGGGCGAAGCGCTGACGGCCCTCAGCGGTTGGGGATGAACTCGGGTACGTCGAGTTCGCCTACGGAAAACCCCGGCCGCCGCGCCGAACGAGCGGCGCCCGCGCGCTGAACCTTCGGTTCCCCGGCGGGTTCCTGCAGTCGGTTGACGCTCTTGCGCCGACCCTCGTCGCCGTAGCCGGTGGCCACGACGGTCACCCATACCTGATCGTCGAGCTTCTCGTCGACCATCGCGCCGAAGATGATGTTCGCGTCTGGATGCGCCGCCTCGGAGACGGACTTGGCGGCCTCGTTGACCTCCCACAGAGACAGGTTGTTTCCGCCGGTGATCGACAACAGGATCGAGCGTGCGCCGTGCATCGAGGTTTCGAGCAGCGGCGAGGAGGCGGCCTGCATCGCAGCCTCCGTCGCGCGTCCCTCGCCGACGCCCATGCCGATCCCCAGCAGCGCGGTGCCGGCGTCGCTCATGATCGTGCGCACGTCGGCGAAGTCGAGGTTGATCAGGCCCGGCAGCGTCACGAGGTCGGAGATCCCCTGCACGCCCTGGCGCAACACGTCGTCAGCCACGCGGAACGCCTCGACCATCGCCGTCTGCTTGTCGAGCACCGCCAGCAGCCGGTTGTTGGGCACGACGATCAGCGTGTCGACCTCGGCCGCCAGGGCGCTCACGCCCTGCTCGGCCTGCTCGCCGCGTCGGGAGCCCTCGAAGCCGAACGGCTTGGTCACGATCGCCACGGTCAGCGCGCCCAGTTCGCGCGCGATCCGCGCGACGACCGGCGCGGCGCCCGTGCCCGTCCCACCGCCCGCTCCGGCCGTGATGAAGATCATGTCCGACCCCTTAAGCAGCGCCTTCACGCGGTCGTAGTCCTCCATCGCGGCACGGTGGCCGACGGTCGCATCCGAGCCCGAGCCCAGACCTCTGGTCAGCTCGGCGCCGATGTGCAGCGTGATGTCGGCGGTCGACTGCTGCAGCGACTGCAAATCCGTGTTGACGGCCAAGAACTCGACGCCCTCGACCTCGGCCTCGACCATCCGGTTGACCGCGTTGACGCCCGCGCCGCCAACGCCGACGACGCGGATCACAGGCTGGCCGGACGGGCCGGCGACTCCGGCTGACGCCGGGTGCTGGCGGGCGTAGGAGTCCATCACCGAGCGCACCGGCTGGCGCTCCATCACGTTCTCGGGAATCTCCGAGGAGAAGGCGTGGCGTAGGCGCTCCCGAGGCGTCGGTATGTGAGCCGGCTGCTCCGGGGCCTCCGTGGAGGCGCTCAAAGCGGGGTGTGGAAGACCGCTCTCGCGGGGATGCTTGGACGCCGGTGGCTCGCTGGGCGCCGACTTGGAAGGCCGCTCGGGCTCGGATTGCTCGCCGGAGGGCTCCTCGGCGCCCTCGGTCTTGCGGAAGAGCGCCGCCAGAGGGCCTTCGCGCATGCTCGCCCGTTTAGCGTTTGCCATTGTCGAGAACCTCCTGCGCGAGTTGCCGGTAGGACTGCGCCGCAACCCCGTCGGGCTCGTACTTGAGGACCGACATGCCCTTCACCGGCGCCTCGGCGAAACGGACGGTCTTGCGGATGCGCGAGGCGAACACCCGATCGCCGAAGTTTTCCTCGAGGATCTCGATCGCCTCCTTGGCATGGATCGTGCGGGAGTCCACCAAAGTGGGGAGGATACCCTCGATGTCAACGCCCGGATTGAGGTTCTCGCGGATCATCGCGAGGGTGTTCTGCAGCTGGATCAGACCGCGCATCGACAGATACTCGCACTGCACGGGGACGATCACCTTGTCGGCCGCTGTGAGCGCGTTGATCGTCAGCAGTCCGAGGCTCGGCGGCGTGTCGATGCAGATGAAGTCGTAGTCCTCCATGATCGGTTCGAAGGCCTTCTGCAGCGAGCGCTCGCGGCCGATCATCGTGGACATTGCGATCTCCGCGCCAGCCAGGTCGATCGAGGCGCAGGCGATGTCGATCTCCCGCTTGCGGATCACCTCGCGGATCGAGACCTTGTGCACGAGCACGTCGTACATCGATTTGTCGAGCGTGTCGGGGTCGATCCCCTGGGACATCGTCAGGTTGCCCTGCGGGTCCATGTCGACGCACAGCACCCGGTGGCCCTCCTCCGCGAAAGCCGCGGCCAGGTTGAGCGTCGTCGTCGTCTTGGCCACGCCGCCCTTCTGGTTGGCGAATGCGATGACCTTGGCCTTACCTTCCACGGTGGGCTCCGATAGTCGATAGTGGGAAAGCCGTCCGGTGGGTATTCGCATCGTGAGGGATGATTCCTGCACGCGACCTACGATCCGGCCGCTGCCCGCCGAGGCGAGATGGCTAACTGCGGCTGACGCGCTGTGAAAGGGCACCGCGCGCGCGCTTGGACATCCTGTTGACGGTCCGTACGAAATGCGAGCGCCGTCCCCGGTCGGCGACAAACCTCTCGGCACGTCGCAACCTTGATCGCAGACTCGTCAGCCGCAGCGGAAAGTCGTCGAAGTATCGATCGCTGGAGAACGCACAGACAGCTTCTATGGCGGCGCGCCTGAGGTGCACGTCAGTGGCCCTCAATCGAGCGGCAGCCTCGTCATATGAGGGCTGACGGCTTGCACGGTCGGTGAACGCCTGTAGACGGGCCGGACTGAAGTGCAAGGTCGCGATACGCAGCCGATCGTAGAGGCGCTCGTCTTCGCTTGCGATGTCTACCGCCGCAGGCTCGGTCCAGACTTCAACACTTGGAACGATGAAGCAGCGAAAGCCCATGCGCCACATGCGGAGGCTCAGCTCGGCGACGGCCGAGGAGGCTGAGCTGAAGTCCTTGTCGACGCCGCCCGCCGCGACGAGCAGCTCTCGTTTGAAGGCGCAGAGGCTCTCGAGGAGCAGCGCCGCAGGCACAAGCCTCTCAGCGGCAACGCCTGTCACGAAGCGTGAAGCCAGATCTTCGTCGATGAAGGCCCGTCCGAAGTGGCGCTGATTAGGGCAGGAGCTGAGGCGCATCACCGGCCCAACCCCCCCGACACGGGGTCCGCGGAGCGCCTTGCTGACGTCCTCATACCACGAGCTACATCGCAGCAACCCACCAGTGCTGAGCAATGCCATACGACCGCTAGCCGCCTGCACGCCGAGCGCCAACGCTTCACTTCCACCTGGCGAGCGATCGCAGGGGATATGGCGCAGCGAGATCTTGCTGCGGTGCGTCCGCTCGTTGCCATGGGCACCATCTGCGCCGGCGATGAGGATCTCGCTTCGGGCGGGCAACGTCTCACCGAGGATCGAGATCGAGGCCTCGATCGACGCGCCGTCCTGCGCGAGAATGACAGAAACCGGCGGTGGGAGGTTCTGGTTGGACTGCGCGGCCCGAGCGCTAGGACGGACCAGACTGCGCGGCAGGGCGGGCAACCCCGGCGTGCCCGGGCGCGCGTCTGCGATGTGACGGCGGATCTGCCCGAAGATGGATTCGGTTTCGGACGTCTCCGCCGGCAGCGCGGGCGGGACATATGAGGTCTGCGCGACGGACACCTTCGCGACACGCGCGAGCGCCACCTGCTCCGGCGAGATCGCCGAACCGGGCTCTAAGTCTGTCCACGATCGACGACTGTGGCGCAGGTTGCTTGTGGCGACCGCCGCCACTGCGACCTCGTCGACGCCGCGAGTTTGCAACCCCAGCTCATCCAG
The DNA here is from genome assembly GCA_035317495.1 of Solirubrobacteraceae bacterium. Taxonomy (GTDB): domain Bacteria; phylum Actinomycetota; class Thermoleophilia; order Solirubrobacterales; family Solirubrobacteraceae; genus Palsa-744. The sequence continues at coordinate 5,151 of DATHGU010000081.1, read as the reverse complement.
AAAGGCAACGAGGCGCCAACACCAGGCCGCGGGCTGTACGAGCACCTCGTCATAAGTGCACACCATCACAGGCCGACCGGCGGCGCCCAGCATCGCCTGACGCGTATAGCGCTCCCAGAGCGCGAGACTGAGCAGCGACGTGAACCCATTCCGCCGTGCCAGCGACTCAGCCACCTCAAGCGGGTGACGCACGACGACCACATACGCAACCCGTTGCTCCAGCACCCCCGACCAGAAGGGCAGCAACACGCATGTGCGAGGGTCCTTCCACACGAACGGTCGTTCTGGATGGGCATTCCGGAGCGCCGCGAGCGCACCGGACACGCGTCTGTCGCGCAGTCGCAAGGTCTCTGCCGACTCCAGCACAGGCGGGCAATGCCAGGTACTGTCGAGCTCACGCAGGAGTTGATCGTTGAAGTCGACCATCGACTTGGACTCCCAGTGGCCCAGTGGATTCGCCTCGCGACCCACGAGGAGGTCCTCGCGGCGGCATACGCTCAGGCCAAGGAGGCTTACGAGTCGGGTGATCAGCGACGTCCCGCTGCGATGCCCGCCAAGGATGACCACGCCTTCAAGGGAAGACATCGCGCCGCCGACCTTCGTCAACGTGACCGACTTGCCAGGAGGTCGGTGCAGTGACACTCAGAGGGGTTTCACCCCGAGATCCTCTGGCACCTGGCCCCGCAGCACGGCGATCAGATGATCGATATCTTGAAATGCTGCGCAGCGCAATGCGGTGCTGACCTTCGTGTTGCTGGCGACATTTCCAGCGGTCCAGAACCAGGCACTCCTGCTTCCAGCACCGTGATGGTAGATGACGTCCCCGTATACGCCACCGACGATCGGATGATAGTTCACCTTGTTGCTGCGTTCCAAGGGCGCGATCTCGCGGCCTCGGCGGAGAAATTCGTAGGTGATCTTTTGCCCGACATCTTGGTTATGTTCGGAAGCTGATTGCAGCTTCTGGCCGAAGGACACACCAAGAGCATGAAGATCGTTCCGGCGCGCACAAAAGCCACTGACGTGGATGAACGGATTCACCTTCGGCGCCATCTCGTTCCTGTATACGCCGGCCACGGCGGCCCCTCGCTCACATGCGGAAACGAGGACATCCAGCCAGTCATCTCGCACGGGAAAGGAATCTGTGTCCAGCGTCACGATGTAGTCGAAGCTCGCCGGCACCTTACTCGCGAGGTAATCGAGCGCCCTCGGGTGAGATATTTCAAAAAGGCGATCGCTGTGTCGAAGGGGAACCCGTTTGACGATACGGCCCAGCACCGAGAACCATGCCCCTGGCAGCACGCGCACGTGCCTGTGGCCGCGCATGAGCCTCCGGTGCAGCTTGAGATGTGAGTTATCGAAGACGGACACCTCATACTCCCATCCCCGCGAATGCCGCTCGATTTGCCGCAGGCACAAGTCGATCCACGGATATTTGCACGCCTGATCTGCATTGTGGCGTCGGTTGGCCATTCCCCACGCAGAGGGGCCGCGCCGGCCGACCCCGTTGACGACCAGGATTGCCACCCTCGGTTTGGGACGAGCTGTCGCTGCGCTTGCGCTCATCGGGCCAGAGATCTTACAACGAGAGAAATCCATTCATCTCGAGGTCAGCGCCATTCCCGCGGACGATCCGCGCTCGCAAGGCGCGCCCGTACGCACAGTCATGCAGTGCCGCACCTGATGAATCGAGGCTAGGATGACAGCAGATGGCCAAGCGCGAGGGCAAGCGACGGCGCGTCGTCGCCGATCGCCTGACGGGAAAGCGCGTCTGCATATGCCTGGGCGCCGGCGGGGTGGGCAAGACGACCACCTCCGCCGCGCTCGCCCTGGGGCTCGCGGCGCGCGGGCAGAAGGTCGCCGTCGTCACGATCGATCCGGCCGCGCGGCTGGCAGCCGCGCTGGGCCTCGAGCAGCTCTCCGGCGAGCCCCGGCGGATCGAGCCGGCCATGCTCGGCGAGCAGGGCGTGGCTTGCAAGGGCGAGCTGTGGGCGATGATGCTCGACAGCAAGGGGACCTTCGACGGGATCGTTTCGCGCCTGGCGCCCGACGAGCGCGCCCGCCAGGAGATCCTTGCGAACCCGATCTACCGCGAGCTGTCCTCGGCGGTCGCGGGCTCGCAGGAGCTCAGCGCGGTCGCCAAGCTGTACGAGCTTCGCCACGAACGCGATTTCGACGTGATCGTGCTCGACACCCCGCCGTCGCGCGACGCGGTCGACTTCCTCGAGACGCCCACGCGGCTGCTCGGATTCCTCGAAGGTCGTGCGCTGAAAGTGTTCATGGCCCCCAGCGGTCTCGCCGCGCGTGTGTTCGGGCGCTCGACCGGCGTTGTGTTCTCGATCTTCGCGCGCGTGACCGGAGTGGACATGCTGAACGACCTGTCGACGTTCTTCCGCTCGCTGTCAGGCGTGCTCGACGGGTTCGGCGAGCGCACGCGAGGCGTCGCGAAGCTGCTGCGCGACTCCGAGACGACCTTCATGATCGTCACCTCGCCCGAGCCCGAGCCGGCGCGCGAGGCCGTCTTCCTCGCACAGCGGTTGTCCGCCTCGGACATGTCGCGCGGTGGGCTGATCGTCAACCGCGTGCACTTCGACGGCCTTGGCGAGCACTCGGTGGAGCACGTGCAGCAGCTGCTGGCGCCCGACCTCGGAGACCGCCTGGCCACGCGCGTGGCCGGCAACCTGGCGGACTTCGACGTGCTCGCGCAGCGCGATCGCGCGACGATCGATCGTCTCTCGCAGGCACTGCCTGAGGCGCACCCGATCCTCGTGCCGCACCTCGACGAAGACGTCCGCGACCTAGCGGGGCTCGACCGGCTGGCCGAACACCTGTTCAGCTGACGGAGGCCTTCGCGCCGGGTTCGATCGGAAGCACGTCCTGCGCCGGCTTGCTCAGCGGCTCGGAGTCCTCGTCCTCGTCGCCAAGCGCCGGCTCGCCGTCGAGAAGCTCGTCCGCGATCGCTGCGAGGTCTGGCTCGAGGTGGCCGCATATGACATCCCGCAGCAGCGCGCGCAGGTGGTCCGCCACATCCTCCGCGAGCGCCTTGACGGCGCCCTTTCTCCTCTCGGCCGTCCCCGCGATCACCGAACGCTCCAGCGCGACCGCTTGGACGATCCGCTCGGTCAGCTCGGGGCGCTCGTCCGGTGTTGCGCAGAGCGCCGCCAGGCGGCCCGCGAGCAAGCCGCTCGAGGGGCCCTCCGGCTCGAGCAGCGCGCGTAGCGCGAGCAGGTGGTCGGTGAGCGCCTCGTGGGGGTCCGCGCGCTCGCAGCCGAGCTCGAAGCGCCGCAGCGCCCAGGCGAGCTCGTTGTCGTGCGGCGCGCGACGCGAGACGAGGTTGCAGAACGCCCGCAGCTCATCCTCCTGCTCGACGGTCACGACCAACATCCCGTGTGGCCTGCCGCCCGTGCCGAGCGCCAGCGGCGTCCACGGCCCGGCGCCGATCCGTGCCCAGGCAAGGGCGCCGAGCGTCACGCGGCCGTCGCCGAACAGCCGCAGGGCGGACAGCAGATCCTTCAAAACCGCGCGTCCTGTAAGCAGCGCCTCACGCGTATCGTCCTGCTCGATCGTGTACAGCACGATCAGATGGTTTTCGTCGTGCCCCTCGTCGATCGCCGAGACGGCCGCCTCGGGTACCCCCTGCAGCGCGTCACGCTGGGCGATACGCAGCCCGCTCGCCAGCGGAAGCTCGGCAGAGGCGATCGTCAGGCCGTGCAACGTCGCCACGAGCGAGATCTCGCTGGCGTTCGCGAGCTCCGACTGCTGCAGTCGCTCCAGCCCCGCCTGCAGGCGCTCCGCGCGCAGCTCGAAATCGGTCTGCTCGTCGAACACGTCCTCGAGCAGCGCTTTGATCGCTGCGCGCACGCGCGCACGTCCCTTCGCTCGCGCCGCGTCGCCTCCGATGCTCGTCAGGTAGCGATCGAGTCCGTCGAAGCGCTCGAGCAGCTTGGCGACCTCGGCATGGCCGGGCAGCCGTTTGAGCGCGGCCTCGCGCTCGCCGATGAACTGGCCGGTCAGCGCGCGATAGCAGTACAGCGGCGTCGCCGAATGTCCCCTGCGACCCGCCTTGGAGCCGAGCTCGAAGGGCACCTCCGCGCCCGCCGCCACCTCGGCGCGCAGATGGTCGGCAGCCGCCCCGAGGAACTCCGTGAGCGCTGTCTCGAGCTGTCGTGAACGCATCTAGCGCTGACTTCGCGCTCACCGAGCGCGCTCCTGCCCGACGCATCGCCAGTTGCAGCGCGGCCTGCGGTCAGCTAGGCCAGCGCAAGCGCGTCCGGCTGAATCGGCTCGGCTCCTGCCGCCTCGCCGTCGGTCCGGCAGAGCCATGCTTCGCCGTACTCGCGCATGTCATCGATGATCGGCAGCAACGCACGGCCCTTGTCGGTCAGCGCGTACTCGACTCGCGGCGGCACCTCCCCGAACGTGTGGCGCTCGACGATCGCCTCCTCCTCGAGCCCGCGCAGGCGGAGAGACAGGGTGCGTGGGCTGATGCCCGCCAGCGAGCGTTCCAGCTCACAGAAGCGCGAGCGACCCTCGGACAGTTCGCGCACGAGCAGCAGAGTCCACTTGCCACAGACGATCTCCGCCGTTCGGCACACAGGACATGTCTCATCGACGGCCATTTCAACCGTTACTTTACCAACTGAAGTGAGCTCAGCGGGCGATAGTGGGTCAGGCGGGCTGGAGTCCGGCGACGTGGATGACAACACGACCGCTGTATCGTTCTCGGGCGATGCCACTCGCGGCCAGCAGCGGACTTGCATTCCCGGCGGTCGTGATCGTCGTTGCCGTGGTGCTGGTGGTGATTCTGCTGCGGGACGCTTGAGACCCGGGCGTGGCACATCCGACGACCGTGCGCCTCGCGGGAAGAGGACGGACGGCGATCCTGGGTCCCCCGAGGCCCGATCGCCCTCACCAGGTCGAGGCGGCCGCTAGGCCACCGTAACGGGCGGACGGCCCTCGGGAGACGCCGGCTGGGAGGGCTGCTCGGGGACGCGCTGCTCCTCGGCCGCCGCGACGTCCTCCATCGTGGTGCCCTTGCGGCCATCGGCCTGCATCAAGAGCTTGAAGTCGTGCGGGCTGGAGGCGGCGAGCATTGCATCCTCGAAGCTCACGCGCCCGGCCTTCACGTGGCCGAACAGAGCCTGGTCGAAC
>DATHGU010000080.1:0-2186 GCA_035317495.1 Solirubrobacteraceae bacterium | reverse complement strand
GGAGGCGATCACGATCCCCTCGATCAGCATGTGCGGGTTCTTCTGCATCAGCTCGCGGTCCTTGAACGTCCCCGGCTCGGACTCGTCGGCGTTGCACACGAGGTACTTCTCCATCGAGCCCTGCGGCAGGAACGAGACCTTCTTGCCCATCTGGAAGCCGGCGCCGCCGCGCCCCCGCAGGCCGGAGGCTTCGAGCTCGCCGAGCATCTCGGCGGGCGTCATCGCCAGCGCCTTGCGCAGCGCCGAGTAGCCGCCGCGAGCTTCGTACACTCCCAGCGTGCTCAGCCCGGGCTCGTCGATGTCCTTGAACAGCACGATGTCGCTCACCGCGTTCCCTCCTCGACGCCATGCGGAGGAAACTCCTGCGAGTTGGCGTTGGGGTCTGCGACGAGCCGCGTCGCGAGCTGCTTGTCGGGCAGCACCGCCCGGCCGGCGCGGGTGTCGTCGAGCAGCTGCGGCACGTCATCGAGCGAGAGCGGACCGACGTACACGCCGTCGACGGACGCCATCGGCGCGATGTCGCACGCGCCCAGGCACTCGAACGCGCGTACGTTGAACTCCGCAGGGTCCTCGCGGGCGGCCGCGCTGATCGCCTCGAGCAGCGCGTCGGCGCCGCGCAGCGAGCAGGAGATGTTCGTGCACACATACACGCTGTGACTGCCCACCGGCGTCTGCTCGAGCATGTCGTAGAAGCTCGCCACCGAGTCGAGATAGGCGGGCGTCACCCTCATCACGCACGCGACCTGCTCGATCGCCTCGGGCGAGCACCAGCCGTGCAGCTGCTGCGCGGCGTGCAGCGCAGGGATCGCGGCCGAGTGCCGCTCGGGGTAGCGCGTCATCGCCGCCTCGATCGTCTCGCGCAGCTGCGCCGGCACCTCCGTCGTGGCCGGATCGGGGATCAGCGCCGGCTCCTTCTCGGGATCCGCCGACCGGTCCCAGCCGGACGCGCGCCCGGGCGTTGCACTCATCGGTCGATCCCTCCCAGGATCGGATCGAGCATCGCGAGCGTGGCGATCATGTCAGCGATGTAGGAGCCCTCGGCCATCCGCGAGAACGCCTGCAGGTTGACGAACGAGGGGTCGCGCATGTGCACTCGCGCCGGCTTGGAGGAGCCGTCGGAGCGCACGAAGCAGCCGAGTTCGCCGCGCGGGCCCTCGATCGGGAAATATGCCTCGCCAGGCGGCACGCGCAGCCCCTCGGTGACGAGCTTGAAGTGGTGGATGAGCGCCTCCATCGAGGTGGCGAGCTCGTGGCGGGGCGGCAGCGCGACCTTGCGGTCGCTCGTGATGTACGGCCCCTCGGGCAAGCCCTCGAGCGCCTGGTCGATGATCTTCACCGACTCGTACATTTCGGCCATGCGCACGGCGAAGCGGTCGTAGTTGTCGCCGACGGTACCGACCGGGATCTTGAAGTCGAAGTCGCCGTAGCAGCTGTAGGGGGCGGCCTTGCGCAGGTCCCAGGGGTTGCCGGCGGCGCGCAGCAGCGGGCCGGTCACGCCGAACGCCAGAAGCGTCTCGGCGTCCAGCGCGCAGGTTCCGCGCAGCCGCTGCAGGACGATCTCGTTGCTGTTCAGCAGGTCGCCGTACTGGTCCAGGCGCCTCGGCATGATGTCGAGGAACTCGCGCACCTTGGCGGCCCAGCCGGGCGGGATGTCCTCGGCGACGCCGCCGATCTGGAAGTAGCGCGTGTGCATGCGCTGGCCGGTGGACATCTCGAACAGGTCGTTGATCAGCTCCCGCTCGCGCGTGCCGTACCAGAACATCGAGATCGCCCCGAGATCCAGCGCGCTGGTGGCCAGCCAGAACAGGTGGGAGGAGATCCGGTTGAGCTCCAGGTGGATCACGCGCAGGTACTCGGCGCGCGTCGGCACCTGCACCTCGACGAGCCTCTCGACCGCGCCGATGTAGGCCAGCGCGTTGAAGTGGTAGGCGAGGTAGTCCATTCGCTCGATCACCGGAATGACCTTCCAGTAGGACTTGTCCTCAGCGGTCTTCTCGATGCCCGTGTGCACGTATCCGACGATCGGTTTGATGTCGCGCACGACCTCGCCCTGCAGCGTCACGAGCAGGCGCAGGACGCCATGCGTGGCCGGGTGGTGCGGGCCGAAGTTGAGCGTCAACAGCTCCTGCGTGGTCTGCGCGGCGCCGTCCTGCTCGACTTGCTGCTCCAGCGGAGAGAGCGTGATG
>DATHGU010000079.1:0-2334 GCA_035317495.1 Solirubrobacteraceae bacterium | reverse complement strand
GACATCCCGGACCTGCCCGATCGGCGTCGGGCGCATCAGGAAGGTGGCTTCGTAGTCACCCGAGCGCACGAAGCGAAGCGCCTCGTCGGCGTCGCGCGCGTAGAACAGACCGTTGAAGTGCGAGATGTCGTCGTCGGAGAGGCCGAGCGCCCCCTTCAGCAGCAGTGTCTCCAACACGCCCGTGTCGAGGTGGCGGTAGGCCTCGGAGTGCTCGCCGAGCGCCTCGTCGGCGATCGCCTGGTCCTTCAGCGTCAGCCGATATGCCTGCTCGTCCGCGGATGTGATGTAGCCGAGTTGCAGGGGCGTCGCGTCTTGCTGTGTCGGCGGGGCGAGCTCCTCGCCCGGAACCTCCGCGATGTCGAAGTCCCGCGCGAGTGTCGCCTCGAGGGTCCTGCGGCGCTCGTCATCGAGGCCTCTGACGAGTCGATGCGTGGGGAACACGGTCAGTCCCGGATCCTCGAGCGCCACCAGACACATGAGGATGTAGCGGTGCTCCCCCTCCCCGCCAACCTCCTCGGCATACGCCTGCATGGTCTCGTAGCGGTGGTGGCCGTCGGCGATCAGCAGCTCCGAGTCGCGCGTGGCTGCCTGCACCGCGGCGATCGCCCGCGGGTCGGACACCCGCCACAGGCGGTGAACCGTGCCGTCGGCGTCGCTCACCTCGCCCCATGGCGGCTGCGCGGTGGCCGGCTCGAGCGTCGTCCAGGCAGTGTTCGCCGGATCGGAGTACAGCGAGAAGATCGGCGAGATGTTCGCGCGCGTGGCGCGCGTCAGGCGCAGGCGATCCTCCTTCGGCCCGGGGTGCGTGCGCTCGTGAGGGCGCACCCGCCCGGGGCCGTAACCCTCGATGCGAACCCGACAGAAGAAGCCGCGCCGAGTGCGCCGCTTCCCGTCAGGGCCAGAGTAGTCCTGCGTGTGGGCCCACAGCGCCGGCTCACCGTCGCGCACCAGCGCGCCCTGCAGCTGCCAGCTCTCGAACAGCTCGCGCGCCGCAGCGTAGGGGTCCGGCTCGCCCTGCGGCAGGTCCACGGCGGCGACGTTGAACGGCGAGCGCGCGATCAGCGCGGCGCGCTGGCTCGCGTCGATCACGTCGTATGGCGGCGCCACGACGCCCGCCAGCGGGCCGACGACCGACGGGTCGTAGTGCACGGCGCGCAGCGGTTGGACATCGGCCATCGGCGGTGGCGGAGGCTAGCAGCGCGGCTGGCCCGCCGGCAGAATGCGGGGGAGCTGGCTGTAGACTCGATCGCCAACGGGGCGTGGCGCAGCCTGGTAGCGCACCTGCTTTGGGAGCAGGGGGTCGCCGGTTCAAATCCGGCCGCCCCGATTGATAGAAAGCCTGCAAATCGACACTTTTTGTCGGACGGCCTCCGAGTACGACCTCAGTCGAGCCCAACAAAAACCCAACATTCGTAGCAAGCTCTTTGTGCCTTTCGCTACTTTCCCCGCTAATAGGAGTATCGTCGGAAGCGAGCTGGCCCTGCGGTCAGAACGCCGGCCGAAGCCCGTAAGCCGCCGAAAGCGCCTCTGGCGCGGACGAGGAGATGGAGCCAAGGCAAACAGCGCTCTCTGCGGGGCCAGCGCGCTAGTGATGGCGATGTGCGGTTACGGAACATCTAATGCGGCTAATAGACAGGCGTGAGGGCGCTCGGACGGGCGGAAGCACGGACCTGCGCCCTTACTTAGCCCAGAGTGCCCGGCCCGCAGACACTCAAGGCCGCGAGGAGGCGCGCTCGATCACGAGCGGTTCGCTTGCCTCGCGGCCACCTTTGCTCGACCCCAAGCTCCCAGCGGCCCTCCGGTTCCCAGCATGAGTCGGCCGTCGAAGCCTTCTCCCGCACGGCGATCAGTGGCGCTCCTAGAGGGACAAAACTCCAGGGAGAATCCGGCGACTAAATACCCCCGGAAAGTCGATCCGAAACGGGATGAGGGTTCCGAAGATGATCGTCCGCGCGGGGGCTGCCCCGGCTGATGCGGCGTCCGAGGCGCTTGCGCGAGCGCGACGGCGGGCATTGGAAGTGGAGGGCGGGCCGCTTGAGAGTAGTGTTCAGCGCGCCGGGGGTTCGAGGACTAAAACGCCCCGGCGGGACGCGGGGTCGTCCCGCCGGGGCTTTGGTTGTCCTCGGCACCGCCCTTACCCGTTCCGAGCCGCCAGCAAGCCAAGGGGGCAGCCCGCAGCGCTTGAGGCTCAGGTCTGCCGTCAGCTTTCAACGTCGAGCGCGTCCGTGCCGCGCACCGTGACGATCCAAACCTCTTCTCCGAGGCCCTCGTCCACGTCCCGAGCCACGAGCCCTTCGCTCTCTAGCTGGCGGAGGATCGGGCTCACGATGGCTC
>DATHGU010000078.1:0-8893 GCA_035317495.1 Solirubrobacteraceae bacterium | reverse complement strand
CGGCGAGGATCACGTCGACCGTGCCGCTCTCTTCCTCGTCGGCCCCGGCGCCGTCGCCCGCGGCGCCGCCGGCGGCGGCAACGGGCGCGGCCACGGCAGCCGCCGATACCCCGAACTCCTCCTCGAGCGCTTTGATGCGCTCGGCGAGCTCGAGCACCGAGATGCCCTTCAGCTCCTCGATCCAGTCCTTGGTGCTAGTTGCAGTTGCCATCTTCGTCAGTCCTCCTTGGTGGATTTCGCATCGGCGGGGTCCTGCTCGGCCTCGGCCGATGCGTCCGCCTGCTTGTCGTCGTCTTGCGCCGGCTCATCAGCCGGCTCAGCTTTGTCCTCGGGCGCGGCCTCGACCGCCGCCTCGGCCGCGGGCTCGTCAGCCGCCGGGCCCTCCGCTGGCGGCTCCTCCGCTGCGGCGGGCTGCTCGGCGTCCGGAGTCTCCTCGGCGGCGGGAGTCTCGGCGGCGGCGGCCTCCTCGGGAGCGGCAGTCTCCCCGAGAGCGGGCTCCTCCTCGGCGGCCGGCGTGTCCTCGGCAGCGGGGGCCGCTGCCGCGGGCGGCTCGCCGGCCGGGATCTCGCCTGACTGCTTCTTGTCGCGCACCTGTCCGAGCGCCGAGGCGAGGCCGCCGATCAACGCGCTGAGGCTGCGAACGACGCCGGTGATCGGCGAGGCGACGACGCCGACGAGCTGGCCGTAGAGCACTTCGCGCGAGGGCAGGCGCGAGAGCGAGCGGATCTGTTCGACGTCGATCGTGGCGCCGTCCATCAGGCCGCCCTTGAAGGGGAGCAACTGCGTGGCGCGACCGTAGTCGGCAATCGCCTTGGCGGCGGTCGCGACGTCGCCGCGCACGAACGTCAGCGCCGTGGGGCCGGCGAGGTACTCCTTGAGCGTCTCGGCGCCTGCCTGGTCGGCGGCTCGTTCGGTGAGCGAGTTCTTGACGACCTTGAACGTGGCGTCGGCGTCGCGCAACCTGGCGCGCAGCTCGGCGACCTGCGGAACGGAGATGCCGCGGTAGTCGACAGCGAAGATCGCGTGTGACTCGTCTATGTTGGCGGCGATCTCGGCGATCGCCACGGCCTTCTGGTCTCGGTTCATGGGGCTCCTGTCCCGGTCTTATGTACGCACCGATCGAAGATCGGCCGGCCGCCGGGGGTCTCTGGTGGCCTGTGAGTGGCGTTAGGCAGCAGTCGTCGCCGCGGACGCCTCCTCGATGATGTCACGTGTGCGGCTGGCGTCGACCTTCACGCCCGGCCCCATCGTGGAAGTGATCGTGATCGAGCGCAGGTAGCGGCCTTTGGCGACCGCCGGCTTGGCCCGGATCAGCTCTTCGATGACGGCCGCGTAGTTCTCCAACAGTGCTCCGTTCTCGAAGCTCGCCTTGCCGATCACCAGGTGCACGATCGCGCTGCGGTCGGTGCGGTACTCGACCTTGCCCGACTTGGACTCTTCGACGGCCTTGGCGACGTCCATCGTGACCGTGCCGACCTTCGGGTTGGGCATCTTGCCGGAGGGACCGAGCACGCGTCCGAGGCGCCCGACGATCGACATCATGTCGGGCGTGGCGATCGCCACGTCGAAGTCGTCGAAGCCCTCCTCGATGCGCTTGGCGAGATCCTCGCCGCCGACCACGTCGGCGCCGGCGCCCTCCGCCTCGGCGACCTTCGCGCCCTGTGCGAAGACGACGATCTTCACGTCCTTGCCGATGCCGTTGGGCAGTGCGATCGTGCCGCGCAGTTGCTCGTCGGCGTGACGCACATTGAGGCCGGTGCGCACGTGCAGCTCGACCGACTCGTCGAACTTCGCGTTGGCGAGCTCGCGCACCAGCGCGACCGCCTCAGCGGGCTCGTACTCGCGCTCGCGATCGACCTTCTGGAGGTCGTCGGAGTAGCGCTTGCCGTGCGAGCTCATCAGGCTACGTCCACGCCCATCGAGCGGGCCGTACCGGCGATGATCTTCGCCGCCTGGTCGACGTCGTGGGCATTGAGGTCCTGCAGCTTGCGCTCGGCGATCTCGCGCAGCTGCGCCTGGGTGATCGTGCCGACCTTCACGCGGTTGGGCTCGCCCGATCCCTTGGGGACCTTCAGCGCCTCACGGATCAGCACGGCGGCCGGCGGCGTCTTGGTGATGAACGTGAACGAGCGATCCTCATACACCGTGATCACGACGGGGATGACGGTGCCCGTTTCGCTCTGCGTCTGCGCGTTGAACGCCTTGCAGAACTCCATGATGTTGATGCCGTGCTGGCCGAGCGCAGGACCGACCGGCGGCGCAGGACTAGCCTGCCCGGCGTTCGCCTGCAGCTTGATCGTCGTGAGGACCTTCTTTGCCATTTTCTCGTCTTCAGTTCTAGTTGGTTCTTGAGCTTATTCGGGCACTTCGCGGCTGAGCGGGTCGAGGATCAAGCGAGGCAAGGACGCAGTGAGCGAAATGTGCTCCGCACATGAGCGATCGAGGACGCCGCCTCGCGCCGATCATCGGCCCGCTCAGAGCTTTTTCACTTGATCGAAGCCTACCTCTACGGGAGTCTCTCGCCCGAAGATTGATACCAGCACCTTGAGCTTGGCGGCGTCGTCGTTGATCTCGGAGATCTCGCCTGAGAAGTCCGAGAGCGGCCCGGAGACGACCTTGACGGACTCTCCGATCGTGAACTGGGCGCGCGTGCGGGTGGCGGTCGCGACCTCCTTGTGCAGCAGCCGGTCGACCTCCACCTGCGTGAGCGGCACGGGCTCCTGCGAGGCGCCGACGAAGCCGGTCACGCCGGGGGTTCCCTTCACGACGCCCCAGGAGTCCTCGTTGAGCTCCATGTTGACGAGCACGTAACCGGGCATCGTGCGCTTCTCGACGGTGATCTTCTGGTTGTCCTTCATCTCCGAGACGGCTTCGGTCGGCACGACGACGTTGCGCACGGCGCGCTGCTGACCGAGCGAGACGACGCGATGCTCGAGGTTGTGCTTGACCTTGTTCTCATGGCCGGAGTATGTGTTCACGACGTACCAGCGAAACATTCAGGATTCCTCAGAGGACGAATTCGACGATTTCTTTGGCCACGAAGTCGGCCAGCCCGAGATACGCGCCGGCGATCGCCACGAAGCCGAGCACGACGGCCGTCGCCTGGGTGACCTGGCGGCGGTCGGGCCACTGCACGCGCTGCAGCTCGGCCCAGCTGGCGCGCACGAAGGCGAGCGCGCGATTGCCTCCGCGCAACGGTGCGCCCGACGGGCGCTCGTGATCGCCGCCGCCACCGCCGCCTGCACCGCCGTCGCCGTCCCCGCCGCCGCCGGGGGGACCGCCAGGAGTCTGCAGGACGTCGTCCGAGCCGTCCGCCGACTCCTCGGCGAGCTCGGCCTCGGGCTCGGCTGCGACCTCGGGCTCGGGCGTCGCCGTGACGCCGCCCGCGCCGCGCACGAGCGCGGCGTCGAACTCGTCGACGTCGGATGAGGCGTGGTCGAGCGCGCCCGGAACGTCTGCCCGGGCGGGCTTGGCTGCCGCCTGCGAGGAGCGGGCGCCATGAGCGCGGCGCTCGCGTCGCTGCTTTGCACGTTTACGGTCACGGGCCACAGCTGCGCTCCCGCGCTAGCGAGTCTCCCGATGGCTGGTGTGCTTGCGACACCAGCGGCAATACTTGCGCAGCCCGATCCGGTCGGGGTTGTTGCGCTTGCTCTTGTTCGTCTGGTAGTTACGGCGCTTGCACTCCTCGCAAGCGAGGGTGATGGCGATTCGAACGTCTCCGCGGGCCATGTGTGAATCCTGGCGTAGATGGGGTGGCGGGTCTGGACGAAGAAAAACCCCGCCCAGACGCGAGGTACGGGCAGTTTAGCGCGCTTGCATCGCGGGCGGGGGCCACCCGCCGCGGACGACCGCTACGGTGGCGCGATGGGAGCGATCGAACCGCCTCCGCGGCGTGCGGGCGGCACGGATCCCGGCCCCGCTGGGCGCGCTCGCCAGGCTCGCATCCGTCGCGGGCGAGGCGCGCTCGCGCTGGTCCTGGCAGCGGGCGTGCTGCTGGCCGTCGCGCTGGTCGGTGGCGGAAGCACGCACGGCCATGCGCACTCGACGGGCGCGGCACGCGCGACGCACGCCGCGGCCGCGTCGGGCGGCTCGGCGCGTGGCGGGCACGTGCCAATCGCGTCGGGCTCCGCTGCCGGCTCGGCGGAGGAATCGGCGCAGGCGCCGGAGATACGGCGACTGATCGGGCTGGGAAGACCGATCTACTGCGCGGCGCGGCGCGGCAACGAGGTCGCGCTGACGTTCGACGACGGCCCCGGCCCGTACACGCGCCTGGTGATCGCGAAGCTGCGCAAGCACGGCATTCGCGCGACGTTCTTCGTCGTGGGGCGCAACATCCAGCTCGTCAAGGACCCGCGAGGGTCGTCGATCGTGCGCGACGAGCGGACCGTGGGCGCGCTCGGCGACCACACGTTCACGCATCCGCTGCTGACATCGCTGGCGCCGGTCGAAGCGGAACGCGAGATCGTGCGCACGCGGGCGGCGCTCGTGCGCGCGTCCGGCGGAGCGGTGTTTCTCTTCCGGCCTCCATACGGCGCTCACGACGCGCGGATCGACTCCGTCGCTCGGGCCCATGGCCTTTTGGAGATCCTCTGGAACGTGGACAGCGCCGACTCGCTGGGGGCGAACTACGCGGCGATCGAACGCAACGTGATTGCGGGCCTGCGCGGCGGGTCGATCATCCTGATGCACGAGAACCACGGACAGACGGTTCGCGCGCTGCTGGCGATCTTCGCCGCGCTGCAGCGCAAGCACCTGCGCGCGGTGAGCGTGCCGCAGTTGCTGCGCGATGACCCACCGAGCGTCGCTCAGGTGCGTTCGGGGGGCGCCGGTTGCGGCGTCTCGGGGGGCCTACGCAGCGGCGGGTAGCGCGGGCGCTTCGTGGGCCGGCGGGCGGGTGAGCGGCGCCGGGAGAGTCTTTTTTTATGAGGGCCCCAAGGGCCCCGTATGGGTCGCGCGGTGCCGTGACCGGCGCGCATCGGCTACTCGTACAGCGTGAGCGTGCCGAGGATCACGTACAGCGCGACGAGTGCCCAGCCCTCGAAGGCGGCGGCCTCGCCATCCCCGGTGACCTGCGCGAGCGCGAGCGTGGTGAGCAGCAGCGCGCCGATGTAGACGGGCGCCAGCGAGAACGTGAGCGTCGTCGAGAGCGCGAACGAGATCAGCACGAGCAGCGGGAAGAGGAAGGCGGCGATCTGCGCGACTGAGTTCTTCACGACCGAGATCGCCAGGTCCGCGTGGCCCTTCCAGGCGAGCACCAGCCCGGCCGTGTTCTCCACCGCGTTTCCGGCGATCGCGACGATCACCAGGCCGGCGAACGCCTGCGAGACGTGCAGCTGGACGATCGCCGGCTTCAGCGCACTGACGAACCAGTCGGACACGAACGCCGAGGCCGTGCCCGCGGCGAGCAGCAGCACGAGCGTCACGGCCAGCGAGACGCGCGGCCCGTGCGACTCCGCACCGTTTGCGTCGGGGCCTGTGGCGGCGCCGGGCGCCGTGTCCGAGCGCAGGTAGGGCACTGCCCACGCGAGGTAGACGATCAGCAAAGAGATCGCGCCGACGACCGAGATCGCCTTGACGTGATGGCTCGCGGGGTCGTGCGAGGCGAGCGACAGGCCGAGCAGCACGATGATGAAGACCGTCACCTGCAGCAGCGTCGCCGTGTCCCGCGGCAGGCGCTTGGAGAAGCGCATCACGCCGTCGGGCGAGCGGCGCGCGCCGACGACGATCACGAGGCCGAGCACGAGCAGGCCATTGGCGAGGATCGAGCCGACGATCGCCGTCTGGGCTACGACCAGCTCGCCCTTCTGCAGCGCGAAGATCACCACGAACAGCTCGGGCAGGTTGCCGAGCGAGGACTGCAGCATGCCCGTGACGCCCGGCCCGAAGCGCTCGCCGAGCTGCTCGGTGGCGAACGACACCACCCATGCCAGGCCGGCGAGCGCGACGGTCGCGATCGCGAAGCGCGGCACGGCGGCCCAGCGGCTGTAGTTCGCGACGCCGGTGAGCGCCGTGAGCGCCACGATCAGCACGAGCGCCGAGCGCTCGCGTGTTCTCAGCGCCGACATCGCCCGTTCTCAGCGGTCAGTGGCTCTCGAGCACGCGGTCGATGAGACCGTACCCCTGCGCCTGCTCGGCCGAGAAGAAGCGGTCGCGCTCCATGTCGGCGCGCACCTCGTCGGTCGGTTTCTCGGTGTGCTGAGCGTAGATCTCATCGATCCGCTCGCGCACCTTGAGGATCTCGCGCGCGTGTATCTCGATGTCGGTTGACTGGCCCTGGAAGCCGGCCGAGGGCTGGTGGATGAGTATCCGCGAGTTGGGCAGCGCCGCGCGCTTGCCCTTCGTCCCGCCTGCCAGGAGCAGCGAGCCCATCGACATCGCGACGCCGACGCACATCGTCGCGATGTCCGGCTTGACGAAGTTCATCGTGTCGTAGATCGCCAAGCCCGAGTAGATTGCGCCGCCGGGCGAGTTGATGTACATCGAGATGTCCTTCTCCGGGTCCTGGCTCTCCAGGTGCAGCAACTGTGCGACGACGAGGTTGGCGACCTGGTCGTCGATCGGCGTCCCGAGGAAGATGATCCGCTCGTTGAGCAGCCTGGAGTAGATGTCGAACTCGCGCTCGCCGCGCGCGGTGCGCTCGATGACCATCGGGATCAGCGGCATGGACGCACCCTAGCGGTCGCGGCTTCGGCAGCGCGGGGCTGCGCTGCGAGCCGACCGCGCGACGAACGACACTGGCCACATGTGCGAGTTCCCACCGCGCGGGTGTCGGGTAGCGCATAGGACGACGATGCCCGGCTACAACTCCAGGAGCCTTGATCGCTCGCACATGAACGCGCGCCCGAACCGCAAATACCCCCGCCTCCCTGCTGTCGTCGCGGCGCTCGCGGCGCTCGCGATGCTCGCGGCCCTTCCGCTCGCGGCGGCGTCCGCGAGCACCAGTCACGCCGGCTGGCCGCCGAAGGAGTACCTGCTGATGGACAAGGGTCCGGCCGGGCGTCAGCACGTGCTGACGGGCAAGCGCAACCGCCACAACTGGCTGCTCGGCGGCTACGGCAACGACACGATCTACGGCGGCGAAGCGGGCGACGTGATCTGGGGCGACTACCACCCCTCCGGCTGGCCCGCGCATCAGACGGCCGTGATCCACGCGGGCAACGGCAAGAACTTCATCTACTCCAACGACACGGTCAACTACGTGTGGACGGGCACCAACCCGGCGACCGTCGTGCACGCGCACGAGGGCTCCGGGGCGATCCACTGCGAAAACCGTCGGATCGTCGTCTTCACCAGCCACCACGCCCTGCCGCACTACAAGCTGGACGGCTGCAGGCGCATCAGCTTCTACTCGGTCGGCTACTGAGCTCCGCGCAGGATCGTCGCGCGCGCCTCGGGCGAGATCCTTTCGCTTGCAGAGATAACCGAGATAATGTCCTCGGACGTGTTCCCCCTGAACCTACCCAATGTGCTGACGGTGCTGCGCATCATGCTCGTGCCCGTGCTGGTCGTCGCGCTGCTCGGCAACACGCCGGCCGGCGACGTGCTCGCGGCGGTCGTCTTCTCGCTCGCCTCGCTGACCGATTTCGTCGACGGCTATCTGGCACGCGCGAGAGGCTCGATCACGACGTTCGGCAAGCTGATGGACCCGCTGGCCGACAAGCTGCTGATCGTCGCCGCGCTGATCGCGCTCGTCTCGCTGCACCGGCTGGCGGCATGGGTGGCAATGGTCATCATCACGCGCGAGCTGGCCGTGACGGTGCTGCGCATGGGCGCTACGCAGGCCGGCGTGGTGATGTCGGCGAGCATGTTCGGCAAGGTCAAGAC
Organism: Solirubrobacteraceae bacterium; assembly: GCA_035317495.1. Lineage (GTDB taxonomy): Bacteria > Actinomycetota > Thermoleophilia > Solirubrobacterales > Solirubrobacteraceae > Palsa-744. The sequence continues at coordinate 1,069 of DATHGU010000078.1, read as the reverse complement.
GTGCCTGCAGATCGCGGCGATCCTCGCGGTGATCTCTGTGCACGGACAGCCGCTGTGGGTCTCAGCGCTGCTCTACGTGACGGTCGCCGTGACCGTCCTCTCTGGCCTCGACTACTTCTTCGGCCTGCGCCGGCGCATGGCGCAGGCGCAGGCGCAGGCGCGCGGCATCAGCGGCTGAGCGCGCGGCGTCAGCGGCTGAGCGCGCGGCGCGGCGGCTGAGCGCGCGGCGTCAGGCCGGCGCGGCGGGCCGGCCGGCTTCGAGCCACCGCTCGAGGCTCGTGTGGCGCTCGGCGAGCGCGCCCGAGTCGATCTCGCCGCGCAGCTCGGAGAGCAGCCCGTGGCGCTCGGCGACGACGTTGTGCTGGTGGATCGTCTCGAGGTTCTCTTGGCGCGTGGAGACGAAGCTGCGGCCGTCCAGCTGCGGGAAGCCGCGCACGACGCCCGCGACCATCTCGCGGACGCAGTCCTCGACGAAGCGCGGACGACGATGCGCCTTTTCCACGACCTCGACCTCGTCGGAGCGCTTCATCAGCTCGTAGATCTCCGAGGACATGCTGCCCTCGGCGATCGCCAGCAGCGCGGACCCGTCGATCTCCTGCACGCACTCCTCGACGCAGCCGATCTGCAACGTCGCGAGACCGCGCTGGTTGTGCGTGGCGACGGGCACGCGCTGCAGGATGCGCTCGATCTGCCCGTCGTCGAAGCCGTCGGCCGCGAGGCGCTCGCGGGCGCGCGCGGCGACGAGCTCCTGCGCGCACGGACAGGCGGTCATGCCGGTCGCCGACACGCCGACGATGCGGCGCGTCCCGTGCTCGAAGGCCACCGCGCGCCCGTACAGCGTGTAGATCTCCTGCGTCGGAATACCCGACACCGGCGCCGGCTTGTGCTCGGGGTAGCGCGCAGCGATCGTCACCTCCGCACGCGCGGCGCCCTGTCGCGTGCGCACCAGCTCGGCGATGTGCTGGGCGAGCGTCTCGGCGCGGAACGGCGACTCGCTGAGCACGACCTCGCCAATCGCCTCGTTGATGACCTCCTCGAAGCGCGACATGTGCGCGCCCTTCTGCTCGCT
>DATHGU010000077.1:0-2359 GCA_035317495.1 Solirubrobacteraceae bacterium | reverse complement strand
TCGTTGGCGTCGCCCTCGGGCTCGATCACGTGGCCGTCGACGACTATCGGGCTGTTCCAGTGGCCCGTGTCTCCCGGCAACTTGGCCAGTGGACGGGGGGAGCTGGGTCGGTAGACGTAGATCCCGCCGGACGCGAGGTCGCAGACGTACAGCAGCCCGCCCGCCATCACGGGGCTGGTGCCGGCTTTGTCGTTGATCCACGCGCGGACGAGCCGCCCGCGCCGCAGCACGTATGCGGCCGTCGCGTTTTGGGCGCCGACGAACATCGTCGTGTGACCGCCGCGCTTCCAGACGGCCGGCGCGGTGAACAGTTCGCCGCCGCCGGGCAGCGGCACTCGCGGCAGTTCGCCGCCCAGTCGCTCGCGAGCCGACGGGGAGCGGCCGCTCAAGCGCGAGAGCCGGAGCACCCGCATGATCCCGTCCTTGCCCGCCACCACGACCCGATCGTGCCCGAGCAGCGCGGGCGCGCTGGAGCCGAGATCGGTGTCGGTGTCGTTGAGCTGCGCCTGGTTGGTCGGCGTGAACGCCTGGCGGAAGCTCAGCGCGGGGAAGTTCAGCTCGATCACGCTGTCGCCGAAGTTGGTGGTGCCGTTCCACGGGCCGTTGCCGGTGTCGATCAGGATGCGCTTGCCGCCCGGCTCGACGACGGCTCCGCCGCGCGAGAGGATCGCCGAGTCGCTCGCGTCGCAGCTGCTGGGAGTGAGCAGGCCGCGGCGGTTGGCGCAGAGCGTGTTGAAGACCGCCTGCAGGCGTCCGCTGGCGCGGTCTATCAGCACGACGTGGCCCTGGTAGGGAGGGGCGTCGCCGAAGTAGCCGCTCGTCGCCGCCACGATGTCGGGGCCGTTGATGTTGAGCGCCGCGCCGAGCTTCTCGTGCGTCGCGTCGCGGGTGACGCTGACCGGCCAGCTGCCTTGACGATCCTCACTGCCGTCGAGCAGCGAGAGCTTGTGGATCAGGCCATTGGGCGAGGCGGCGTACACGAAGCGACGCCCCGGGTCGGCGAGCGGGCTTGTGTGCGTGATCTGCGCGCTGCCGGCCCAATCGCCATAGCCGGGAGGGGCGAACGTCCACAGCAGCTTGCCGCTGTCGGCGTCGATCGCGAACGTCTTGCCGTAGCTGCTGGTGACGACGATCGTGTTGTGCGCCGCCCCGCCGACCTGCGCCCCGTGCAGGTAGACCGGCGAGGAGTCGATCGTCCCCGGGAGCGACACGCTGAGGTGGCGCAGGCGCGAGACGTTCGCGCTCGTGATGCCCGTCGAGCGTTCGCTGACGTTGCTGCGCTGCGGGTCGAGGCCGAACTCGGGCCAGTCGAGCAGCCGCTGGGCGGCAGCGGCCGTGTTGGAGGTGGGAATCGCGGCGGCGACGCTGCGAGTGGAGCTGTCGGCCGGGGAGCCGCCGCATGAGGCGAGCAGCGCACAGGCGGTCGTCGCGAGCGCGAGGCGGGGGCGGACGGCGCGCATGCCTGCAGTGTTCTATCGCATCGGGTTGCGCGCGGCGCCAGTTATGCTGCGCCGCCAGAGCTGGAGCACGAGACTTGGAGGACGTGAGATGGCGAAGACCCCGCGGGTGGGCGAGCAGGCGCCGGACTTCGAGCTGCCCGGCACCGACGGCCCGTTTCGACTGTCCGATCACCGCGGGGAGCGATCAAGACCTGTCTCACCCAGCCGGGGCTCGCCGAGCGGATCGTCGAGCTCGACGTGGTCGGTGCGCGCTCGCGCGACGGGCAGCCCCAGAGTCCGCTGTGGCGCAACTGCTACCGCTCGTTTCCGCCAGTACTAGTCGTGCTCGCCGGCCAAACGACCGCCGCGGCCCGTCGGCGCATCCAAAAGACGATCGCGCTGTACCGCTCCGACCCTATCCGCGGCCGTTACGGGACGGTGCCGATCTCCTTCACGACGCTCGGAGAGCTTCGGCGTCGCGTCCGTTCGCCCCGATCTTCATCACCGCCGAACATCCCGATCAGCCCATCGAGTGCCTCGGAGAACCAACGCGTCAGCGATGAACGCCGAGCTACCACGCCACGTCCAGTCTGAGGTGCAGCGCATCCTCGATCGTGCCGCCCGTCGCATACTGGGCGAACAACTCGACCGTAACGTACGTGCTACATCACGTACCATAGGTGCTACAGTTCTTCCTCAGGACTCATGGCCAGGACACTCGACAAACGACAGGCGAAGCGGGACGTTGGCTATCACGACCGGCGTCTGGCCCGGCGACTGGAAGAGGACCCGGAGTTCCGGGCCGAGTTCAAGCGCCAGCGGCGTGAGATCGCCGCGATAGACGCGATCGTCAACCAGCTCGATGCGCTGCGAGAGTCGCATCGCATGTCGAAGGCGCAGCTCGCTCGGGCTATCGACAA
>DATHGU010000076.1:0-2773 GCA_035317495.1 Solirubrobacteraceae bacterium | reverse complement strand
CAGCGGCCTACCGGGCGGCATCAACCCGGGAGCGTCTCGACGCTCACCAAGCGCTTGCGGAGGCCACGGACCCGATTGTCGACCCAGACCGCCGCGCCTGGCACCGCGCCAACGCGACCGTGACACAAGACGACGAGATCGCGATCGAGCTGGAACGCTCCGCCGACCGAGCAAGGTCACGAGGAGGGCCCCTGGCCGCGTCAGCGCTTCTCGAGCGGGCCGCGCTGTTGACCACCGACCCTGGGCGGCGCGCCGACCGTACGTTGTCCGCCGCGGCGGCGAAGCGTGATGCCGGCGCCCTGGAGGCAGCGCTCGCGCTCCTGCCAGCCGTCGAAGCCCACGCCCCGTCCGACCTGCGGCGGGCTTTGGCGGAACATCTCCGGGGGCAGATCGCATTCGACCAACGGCGCGGGGCGGAGGCTGCACGCTTGCTGCTCAGCGCCGCCACCCAACTCGAGTCGCTGAACCCCAGCCTTTCCCGCGAGACGTATCTCGAGGCGTTGGCCGCCGCGATCTGGGAGAGCGGCCCCGACGGCCACGCCAGCGTGGCGGCGGCGGCGAAGGCGGCCAGCGCCGCGCCGCCCGCGGGGGATGTCCCCCGAGCGATCGACCTCCTCCTTGATGCGCTGGCAGCGCGCCTCACCGAGGGATACTTAGCGGCCGCCCCGATCCTCACCAGGGCGCTGGCGGCCGTCGCGACGCTCGAGGTTGGGCCAACGGACGTCGATCGCGTTCTCTGGCTCGCCGGCAGCCGAGCCGCCGGGATCATTGCTAGTGAGCTGTGGGACTACGAGGCGGGCCGAGCGTTGGCCGAGCGACAGGTGCGAGTTGCGCGAGACGCAGGGGCGCTTGTCCAACTTCAGGTCGCGCTGAACTTCGTGGCCAACAACTTGGTGCTGGCCGGCGACCTCCCCGAGGCCGCTGCCCTGCTGGAAGAGGATCGGCTGGTCTCCGACATGACAGGCGTCCCACCGATCCCCTGTGCCAGCATGCTGCTCGAGGCGCTCCGGGGCAACGAGGAACGAACGTCAACCCTCATCGCGACTGCCGCTGACGCGGCCGCGGCGGGCGGCGGAAGGATCGTCGTCTTCGCAAACCACGCCGCCGCCGTCTTGCACAACGGCCTTGGTCGCCACGAGCGCGCCTTCGATTGCGCGCGCCGCATCTTCGAGGGGGACGTGCTCGGCTATCAGACACTCGCGTTGCCGGAGCTGGCCGAGGCGGCATCGAGAACAGGTAGCCGCGCGGCCCTCGAGGAAGCCCGCGCATGGATTTCAGCACGGGCCAGCACCACCCCAACGGCGTGGGCGCGCGGCATCGAGGCCCGCGTCGAGGCCCTAGCCAGTGACGGACCGATCGCTGAGGAGCTTTACCGCGAGTCGATTGCGCTGCTGAGCACAACACGTTTACGGGTCGAGCTAGCGCGCGGACACCTGCTTTACGGCGAGTGGCTGCGTCGCGCGGGACGCCGGGGCGACGCCCGTGACGCGCTTCGCCGGGCGCGGTACATGTTTGTGCAAATGGAGGCATCCGCGTTCGCCGAACGAGCTCGTCGAGAGCTGCTTGCGACCGGCGAAAAGATCCGCAGACGGACGGCACCAGACGCCGGATCGCTGACCGCCCAGGAGGCTCAGATCACCCGGCTGGTGAAAGAGGGCCTGACGAACCCCGAAATCGGCACCCGCCTGTTTCTCAGTGCGCGCACCGTCGAGTGGCACCTCCGCAACGTCTTCGGCAAGGTCGGCGTCTCGTCACGCCGGCAGCTTCGCGATGCCGACCTGGGCGCCCACGTCATCGAACAGCCCTCCAAGAGCGCACGGGCCTAGCTGCCGCATTCGCGGTTGCCAGGGAGGATCGCTGGGCGACCGGTAGTAAGGGCCGGTGGACCAATCAAGGTGTTCGGCTCGTCGCCTCGAACAGCAGACGTCCTGCTCCCCTCGCGACCATGCGCTCGCAAAGCCGTCGAGGGCCTACGGAGTCGATCACGATCCCAGTGAGCAGGAGGTTCTCGCCATCGCGGAAGGGTCGCGCGGCCACCCCCCCGTCCCGCGAGTTGGCACTCTTTCGCTGCGTCCTTCGGACCGACCGCGACACCGCAAGCTCGAGAGGGCCGCACCTGACACGTCGCGACAAACGCCCATCTACCAGTGAGTTTCCCTGGGGTTACTGGCAGGCTCGGACGTTCATGCTGGGAGGATGAACAGCGGCCTCGAAGCCCGGGCCTATCGACGGAACCCGGTAACGGACCACCTGCTCACCCCGCAGAATGCAGCCCTTGTCCTGATCGACTTCCAGCCGAGCCAGCTCCGGCCGGTCACCTCGATCGACCACGACCTGCTGGTCGACAACATCGTGTCCGTGGCTCGGCTGGCGAAAACGTTTGAACTCCCGATCGTACTGTCCACCATCAACGTCGCCAGCGGTATGAAGCCGACCCTCCCAGAACTGAAGAGTGTTCTCTCGACCAGCCTTGAGATCGACCGGTCGGAGATCAACGCCTGGGAGAACGGTGAGTTCCGACACGCCGTCGAACGGACGGGCCGCAAGAAACTGGTCTTGGCGGCGCTGTGGACGGAGGCGTCTCTCGCGTTCCCAGCGCTCGACGCCATGCCGGACGGCTATGAGATCTACCCGGTGGTGGACGCGGTGGGAGGCACGTCTCTCGAGGCGCACCGCGCCGGCCTGGAGCGAATCGTGCGAGCGGGCGGGCAACCCATCGGCTGGGTGTCGCTGGCGTGTGAGCTCCAGCGCGATTGGGCCCGGTTCGACACCG
>DATHGU010000075.1:0-3793 GCA_035317495.1 Solirubrobacteraceae bacterium | reverse complement strand
GTCGCCGCCGACGGCGTGGTGCTCGGTGCGCCGCTGCTGTCGCGCTCGCTGCCGGCGATCACCGGCTCGGCTGAGCCCGCGCCGGGGCAGCGCGTGCGTCAGCCGCAGCTGCTCGGAGCGCTGACGACGCTGGGCGCCGCGCCGGCGCCACTCGCAAAGGCCGTCGCTCGCGCGTTCAGCGGTCCCAAGGGCCTCACGATCGTGATGCGCAGCGGACTGCTGGCGTACTTCGGCGACGCCACACGCCCGCACGCCAAGTGGACCTCCCTTGCGCGCGTGCTCGCCGACGCGAGCTCGGCCGGCGCCTCGTACATCGACGTGCGCGTGCCCGAGCGGCCCGCCGCGGGATATGCCTCAGGCGTCGCGCCGTCCTCCGGCGCGAGTGCCGAAGAAGGCTCGTCGTCGGCCGCTCAGGGGGGCTCGGAATCGGGCGAAGCGCTGGCCGAACGCCTCGCGGCGGCCGTCCCCGGAGGGGCCTCCTCGGCCAGCTCGACGAGCGAACGCGAACCCAGCGAACGAAGCGAATCGTCCTCCGGCGCGTCCGGCACGTCCGGTGAATCCGGCGCCGAAGCCTCCGAAACGACCGCCGCGCCCGGTGGCTAGCCAACATTGAAGCTCGACCTAAGGTCGAGTGTGTAAGAAGCAGGATCCTCACCCGATGGTCGAGAGTTCGCCGTTCTGCAACGATTGTTGCGAGACTGGGCGATGTCGTTGACAGGGCGAAGTTGCCTGCATAACGTGCACATCCCGGCGGTTCGCAGGTCTGTATGCTGCGAACCCTAATTTCTTACTGAAGGGTTCGGACAGAACCATCATGGAGAGCAGCGGAAGCTATCTGGCGGTCATCAAGGTCGTGGGCGTCGGCGGCGGCGGCACCAACGCCGTCAGCCGCATGGTCGACGCCGGGCTGCGCGGCGTGGAGTTCATCGCCGCCAACACCGACGCTCAGGCGCTTGCGATGTGCGACGCCGACATCAAGCTGAACATCGGCCACGAGTCGACCAAGGGACTCGGCGCTGGCGCCGACCCCGACATCGGTCTTGCGGCGGCCTCGGAGTCGCGCGACGACATCAAGGAGGCGCTGAAGGGCGCCGACATGGTGTTCATCACGGCGGGCGAGGGCGGTGGCACCGGCACGGGCGCTGCGCCCGTGATCGCCGAGATCGCCAAGAACGAGATCGGCGCGCTGACCGTCGGGGTCGTGACGCGCCCGTTCGACTTCGAGGGCGCGCAGCGCGGACGCCAGGCCACGGAGGGCATCGAGCGCCTGCGCGAGGTCGTCGACACGCTGATCGTGATCCCCAATGAGAAGCTGCTGACGGTCGTGGAGCGGCGCACCTCGATGCTCGACGCCTTCCGCGAGGCCGACAACGTGCTGCGCCAGGGCGTGCAGGGGATCACCGACCTGATCACGATCCCCGGCCTCATCAACCTCGACTTCGCGGACGTGCGCACGATCATGCACGATGCCGGCTCGGCGCTCATGGGCATCGGCACGGCGGGCGGCGAGAACCGCGCCGGCGACGCCGCGAAGGTCGCGATCTCCTCACCGCTCCTGGAAGAGTCCGTTGACGGCGCGACCGGCATCCTGCTGAACATCACCGGTGGCAAGGATCTCGGCCTGTTCGAGGTCAACGACGCCGCAGAGATCATCCAGAACGCCGCCGACCCGAACGCCAACATCATCTTCGGTGCGGTGATCGACGAGAGCATGTCCGACGAGGTGCGCGTTACCGTGATCGGCACGGGCTTCGATCACCGGCCAGGCCGCACAGCTCGACGTGACAGCCGCGAGCGGGGACGCGATCGCGGACCGCGCATCGACGATCGCCAGCGCTCGTCGTTGGAGATCTCCGACGACGACATCGACGTTCCGCCGTTCTTGCGCTAGTTCGCGCTCGACCTAGACCATCTCTCCTCATGAGACGCAGGCCCGCATGCGGGCCTGCGTAGGATCGCGCATGCGCGATCCTACGCAGCCGCACATGTGCGGCTGGCGAGGACGTACATGTACGTCCTCGAGGACGGGCCGCATGCGGCCCGTCCCAGGCAGGCGCATGCGCCTGCCTGAATCTCGGGAGGAAGCCCCGGATGACCCGGCCGTACGCGCATGTTCGGCGGATTTTCGGGTAATGCCAAAAGATCTTGAGCGGGGAGAGGGACACGCGCTTCACCCGGCGCACGCTGATCGGCACGGCCGCGGCCGGCGCCGCGACGGCCGCGCTTCCCTCCGTCGCGCGCGCGAATGCGCCCGCGGAACCGTCGAGCTCGGCCACGAGCTCGACGTTCCCGAAAAAAGCCGACGTCATCGTCGTCGGCGCCGGGCTCGCCGGCCTGTCTGCCGCTCGCGCGATCGCCGCCGCAGGTCGATCGGTGATCGTGCTCGAGGCCCGCGAACGCGTCGGCGGGCGCACCTGGAACCGACCGCTCACCGGCGGCTCCTACATCGACGCCGGCGCCGAGTTCGTGGGGCCGACGCAGGATCGCATCAAAGCGCTCGCGCAGGCGGTCGGGGTCGACACCTTCCCGACCTACAACACCGGCAACAACGTCTATTGGAAGGACGGCACCCGGCTGACGTACCCTGCCAGCGGCCCGACGGGCATCGCGCCGCCGGACCCGGCATTCCTGCCGGACATCGCGCAGATCGTCCAGCGGCTCAACACGATGGCGCAGCAGGTCGACGTGAACGCCCCATGGAACGCCGCCGAAGCGGTGGAATGGGACAGCCAGACGTTCTATACGTGGCTGAAGGCCAACGAGATCAACCCCGATTTCATGCGGCTCGCCGCGACGGCGACGGACGCGATCTTCGGACAGGAGCCGCGCGACCTGTCGCTGCTGTACGTGCTGTTCTACCTGGCCGCGTCCGGAGACGAAACGCATCCGGGCACCTTCGAACGCAACTTCCAGACGGCCGAAGGCGCACAGGAAGAACGCTTTGTCGGCGGCAGCCAGCTGATCTCGCTCAACGTCGCGGCCGAACTGGGCAGCAACGTGGTGCTGAACGCGCACGTGCGCAAGATCACCCAGAACGCCAAAGGCGTGAAAGTCCAACTCGACAAAGGGCTCCTGTCGGCGAAGCAGGCGATCGTGGCAATTCCGCCGGCGCTTACCGCCCGCATCGACTACGAACCCCTGCTGCCCGCCCTGCGCGACCAGCTCACGCAGCGCGCGCCGATGGGCTCCTATGCGAAGGTGGATGCCATCTATGACCGTCCGTTCTGGCGCGAAGAAGGCCTGACCGGGCAGACCGTCAGTCTCAACGGCCCGGTCAGAGTGACGTTCGACAGCACCCCCGACGAGGGCAGCCCCGGCGCGCTGCTCGGCTTCATCGGCGGCACCGACGCACGTAGCTGGTACGCCCTGTCCGCCGACCAGCGCCGCCAAGCGGTGCTCGACAACCTCGCCGACTACTTCGGCGAACAGGCCCGCAACCCGCTCGAGTACGTCGAGAACGCCTGGGCGGAGGAACGATTCAGCCGCGGCGACCCGGTCGCCGGCCTTGGGCCCGGCACGCTGCTCGACTTCGGCACCGCCCTGCGCGAGCCCGTCGGGCGCATCCACTGGGCCGGAACGGAGACCTCCGACTACTGGGTCGGTTACATGGACGGCGCGGTGCGCTCCGGCGAACGGGCAGCCGCGGAGGTGCTTGCCGAGCTCTGAGGCGAAGCGGACTTACGCGAGCGCTAGCCTGCGAGCCGTGCCCGCGACGCTCCGCCGTACCGCCCTCTACGACGCCCACGTGGCGGCGGGCGCGAAGATGGTCGGGTTCGCCGGCTGGGAGATGCCG
>DATHGU010000074.1:0-7644 GCA_035317495.1 Solirubrobacteraceae bacterium | reverse complement strand
TCCCGACTACGACTGGGCGATGACCAGCGAGCAACGGGAGGAGCTCAGCGACCGAAACATGGCCATCTGGGGCGCGGTCAACCGGGACGCGATATCGGCATGGGCGCCTTCGATGTCCGAGGATCCGGCGCTCGTCGCATGGTTCGCCCGCATGCAGCGGCTGGCCGCGAGCCCTACCGAGGCGCGCATCATCTCGAGGGCGATGGTCGAGCTCGACGTGCGCGAGGCGCTCCCGCGCATCCGCGTGCCGACGCTCGTCATGCATCGTCCGCAGGAGCTCGTTTGGGACGTGCGACATTCGCGCTACCTGGCCGATCACATCCCCGGCGCACGCTATGTGGAGCTCGAGGGAAGCGACTCCTTCCCGTTCGTCGGCGACAGCGAGGCGATCCTCGAAGAGATCGAGGAGTTCCTGACCGGCGGGCGCGGCGGCGGGGAGCTCGCGCGTGCGCTGTTGACCGTGATGTTCACCGACATCGTCGACGCGACGGCGCGCGCCGCGGAGCTGGGAGACGGCCGCTGGCGCGATCTGCTCGCGCGCCACGACGAGGAGGTGCGCAAGGAGCTCGACCGCTTCAAAGGACGCGAGGTCAAGACCGTCGGCGACGGCTTCCTCGCGACCTTCGACGGGCCTCCGTCGCGGGCGCTGCGCTGCGCGCTGGCCATCACCGACAGCGCGCGCGAGCTCGGGGTCGAGGTGCGCGTCGGCATCCACACCGGCGAGTGCGAGTTGATCGGCGACGACGTGGGCGGCATGGCGGTGCACATCGCCTCGCGCGTCAACGGACTCGCTGGTCCCGGCGAAGTGCTCGTCTCGGGCACGGTGTTCGGCACGGTCGTCGGTGGTCCGTTCACGTTCGAGGATCGGGGCTTCCACGAGCTCAAGGGCGTGCCCGGGCGCTGGCCGCTGTTCGCGCTCGGCGCACGTGGCTGATGACCCGATCGCGACAGAACCAAATACGATCGCGACTGCCCGCAGAGGGCGCGAGGAGCTTGACGACGCCAGCCCGGCCGGCGAACGGAAGAGGAGTGCGGTGAGCGAGCAACGACAGAACCGTCCCAGCGCGCTCGTGTTCGGTGCGCGCAATCTCGGGCGTGCGATCATCGAGCGGCTGATCGAGGCGGATTGGGCGCTGGCCGGCGTCGCCCGCTCGGAGGAGACGCTGCAGGGCATCACGGCCGCCGGTGCGCTCGCGCTGCGCGGGGATGTCACCGATCAGGCCAGCGTCCGGGACGCTGTCGAGCGGGCCGCCACAGCGCACGGCGGGATCGATCTGGTCGTGAACGCCGCGTCGGCCTACGGCGGACCGCGCAGCGGGCCGTTCGGCGGTGGGCCGATCGCCGAGGCGGATGCCGACGCGTTCGACTCGTGGGCAGCCGCGCCGGCGCGCTCGGCATTCGCCTTCCTGTCCGGCGCGTCCGGTTATCTCGTAGCGCAGCGACGGGCCGCGACGCTGATCCAGGTCACCGGCGGATCCGCGCGCCGCGCGATGCCCGGCAGGGGCTTGTGGGCCGCCGGCGCATTCGGTGTCCGCGCGATCACCCAGGCCGCCGCGCTGGAGCTCCGCGCGCAGGGTATTCACGTCGCCCTGCTGATCGTCGACGCCGGCATCGAGCCGCTCAGCGGAGCCGGCCGCCGGGGCGTCGCCGCCGAGACGCTCGCCGACCCGCGCGAGCTCGCCGAGGCCGTGCTGTTCCTGGCCCAGCAGGGCCCCCGCGCGGCCACGCACGAGCTGCTCCTCACGCCGTTGGCGGAGACGTGGGTGCCGTGAGGAGCCAGCCATGAGGAGCCCGCCATGAGGAGCCGCCCATGAAGATCCGCGCGGCGCTGCTCGAGGAGTTCGGCCGCCCGCTCGTCCTTCAGGAGCTCGACCTCGCCGATCCACGGCCGGGTGAGGTGCTCGTCAGGTTGGAGGCCTGCGGGGTGTGCCACACGGACATGTACACGGCCTCGGGCGTCGACCCCTCTGGATACGCCCCGACGGTCCTCGGACATGAGGGCGCGGGTGTCGTCGAGGCGCTCGGCGAGGACGTCGACGGGCTTGCGCTCGGCGATCACGTCGTGGCTCTCTTCTCGCCGCAATGTCGCGAGTGCATCCACTGTCGCAGCCCGCGCACCAACCTGTGCCTGGCGATCCGCGAGCAGCAGAACAAGGGCTATCTCCCGGACGGCAGCACACGCCTGTCGCGTGCGGGCGAGCCGATCAGGCACTTCATGGGCACCTCGACGTTCGCCGAGTACGCCGTGATCCCGCAGATCGCGCTCGCGAAGGTAAACCCGCAGGCGCCGCTCGACCGCGCCTGCCTGTTCGCCTGCGGGCTCTCGACCGGGCTGGGGGCGGCGATGAACACGGCGTCCGTTGCGCCCGGCTCGACGTGCGTGGTGTTCGGCGCCGGGATGGTCGGCCTCGGCGCCGTCGCCGGATGTCGGTTGCAGGGTGCCGAGCGGATCGTCTGCGTCGATTTGTCACAGCAGCGCCTGGAGCTCGCTCGCGGCCAGGGGGCGACCGACTGCTGGCTTGCCGACGAGCACACGGTCGATCGGGTGCTCGAGGCGACCGGCGGCCTCGGGGCCGACTACACCTTCGAGGCCACCGGGCTGGTGGCGGTGATGCGCGAAGCGGTCGAAGCCGCCCGCATGGGCTGGGGACTGTGCACCGTGGCCGGCGTGGCCGGCAAGGGTGAGACGCTCGACATCGTTCCCCGCCTGCTGATCACAGGGCGGCGCGTGTGCGGTTCGTCCTTCGGCGGCGTCAAGGGCCGCGATCAGGTGCCCGAGCTGGTCGAGCTGTACATGAACGGCGAGATCGACGTCGATCCGTTCATCTCGCATCGCATGCCGCTGGAGGAAGTCAACCGCGCGTTCGAGCTGATGGAGGCCCAGGACGGCATCCGCTCGGTGCTCGTGCTGAGCGCCTGAGCGCCTGCGCGCCGGGCCGTGTAGGGCGCCGTGCGCGGCTGAGTCCCGCGATCGCTTGCGCTGGTAATGTCGCCGGCATGGATCCGCTCGGTCCGACAGCGTCCGTCCGGCAGCTGGCAGACGCGCTGCGAGCCCGCGAGCTCTCGGCGGTCGAGCTGCTGGAGGCATGTCTGGCCGCGGTCGATCAGCTGAACCCCGAGCTCAACGCGGTGATCTGGCGCAACGACGAGCAGGCGCGCGGCGCCGCGGCCGAGGCCGATCGCCGGCTGGCCGAGGGCGATACGGCTCCCTTCCTCGGCATCCCGATCCCGATCAAGGACCTCACGCCAGTCGCCGGCTGGCCGGTGACGTTCGGCTCGCACGGCGCGCCGGAGGGCCCGAGCCGAGAAAGCGAGCTCGTCGCCGACCTCCTGGCACAAGCCGGTTTCGTTCTGTGCGGTCGCACTAACACGCCGGAGTTTGGCCCGATAACGGTGGCCGAGAACCTGCGCTACGGGATCAGCCGCAACCCGTGGGATCCGACGCGCTCGCCCGGCGGGTCGAGCGGAGGCGCGGCGGCGGTCGTCGCGGCGGGCATGTTCCCGATCGCCCACGCCAACGATGGCGGCGGCTCGATTCGCATTCCCGCCTCCTACTGCGGGCTGGTCGGCCTGAAGCCAAGCCGCGGTCGCGTGCCGCGGCTGGCGCAGTCGTGGCTCGGAGGCGTCGTGGAGGGTGTCGTCACGCGCGACGTGGCCGACGCCGCCGCGGTGCTCGACACGCTCGCGATCTGGGATCGGCTCGCCTGGTACAACGCCCCGGCGCCCGCCCGCCCGTTCGCCGCAGAGACGGGCGCGACGCCCGGGCAGCTGCGCGTCGGGCTGATGTCCGAGGCGCCGCTCGACATCCCCACCGATGAGAGCTGCGTCGCCGGCGCACGCGCGGCGGCGGCCGCGCTGGAACAGCTCGGCCACCTCGTCGAGGAGGTCGAGGTGCCGACGATCTCCGAGGAGATGATCGCCCCGTTCATCGTTCTCACGCAGGGCGGGCTGGCCGACTACGACGGCGTCGACTGGTCGGCGGTCGAGCCGCACATCGCCCACCAGCGGCGGCTGAGCGGCGAGACCAGCGCTTACGACTACGCGCTCGCGGCGCGCACGCTCGAGCTGCTCAGCCGCCGGGAGGTCGCCCGCTGGGGGCGCGACTTCGACGTGCTGCTGACGCCCACGTCGGCGATCCTGCCGCCGGTGGCCGGCGCGGTCCTCGAGGCCCAGCACGCCAACCCCGAGGCACCGGTGCTCGATGTCGTCGCGAGCGTCTCGTTCACGGCCTTCGGCAACGTGACCGGGCTGCCGGCCGTCAGCCTCCCGCTCCATCGGACCGAGCAGGGCCTGCCCGTCGGCGTTCAGCTCACCGGCGCCCCGTGGGAGGAGGCGACGCTGATCCGCCTCGCCGCGCAGCTGGAGGAGGCCCTGCCATGGGCCGATCGTCGTCCGGTGCTCAGCGGCATCGCGTAGGGCAGTGGCCTTCGAGCAGATCACGACCGCGCTCGCCGACCGCGTCCTGACGATCACGCTCAACCGCCCGGAGCGCCTGAATGCGTGGACGGCGACGATGGGCCGCGAGCTGATCGAGGCGTTCGATCGGGCCGATGCCGACGACGAGGTAGGGGCGATCATCGTCACGGGCGCTGGCCGCGGCTACTGCGCCGGCGCCGATCTGGCGGGCGGCGGCGAGACGTTCGACTGGCGCGAGCGCGGCGCGCCGGAGGGCGCGGTGCCGCGCGACAACGGCGGCCAGTTCACGCTGCGCGTGTTCGCCTCCACGAAGCCCGTGATCGCGGCGATCAACGGCCCGGCGGTCGGCGTCGGCGCGACGATGACGCTGCCGATGGACGTGCGCCTGGCGGCCGAGGACGCCCGCATGGGCTTCGTCTTCGCGCGGCGCGGGATCGTCCCGGAGGCCTGCTCGAGCTGGTTCCTGCCGCGCGTCGTGGGCATCAGCCGCGCGATGGAGTGGGTCTCGACTGGACGCGTGTTCTCCGCTCGGGAGGGACTCGACGCCGGGCTCCTGCGCAGCCTGCACCCGCCCGGCGAGCTGCTCGATGCCGCGAACGAGCTCGCGCGCGAGATCGTCGACAACACAGCGCCTGTGTCGGTCGCGCTCGCGCGGCGCATGATGTGGACGATGCTCGGCGCCGCGCACCCGATGCTCGCCCATCGCGCCGACTCGCGCGGGATGTTCTTCCGCGGCCAGTCGGCAGATGCGGTCGAGGGCGTCACGTCGTTCCTGGAGAAGCGCCCCGCGCGCTTCAGCGACCGTGTGAGCGACGGACTTCCCGACATCATGCCCGGCTGGAGCGAGCCGCAGTTCGAGTGACGGCGACGCTCCGCTAGGGCGCGCGCCCGATGATCGCGTTTCGCGGTAGCTGGCCTCGGCGGATGCCGATGCCGTCGCACAGGCGGACGCACGGCACGTACAGCGGACGAAAGCCCAGCAGCTGCGGAATCGTGACGATCCGGTAGCCGCGCGCCCGCAATGCACGAATGATCGCCGGATAGGCGGCGAGCGTGCGGCCGCGCGGACCGCCGCCGTCGTGGGAGATCACGATCGAGCCGGGCTGCACCTGCGCCAGCACGCGCCGCTCGATCGTGCCGGGCGCCGGCTGCAGGTAGTCGCTCGGGTCGACGTTCCAGGTCACGGTCGCCAGGCCGAGCGAGCGCGCGGTGCGCACCACCGAGGTGTTGTAGGCACCGTACGGCGGGCGGAACACGCAGGGCGTGTAGCCGGTCTCGCCGCGGATCGCGCCGATCGTGCTCTGCAGCTGACCGCGCACGTCTCGGCCGCGGGTCAGGTCGGGGTGGGTGAACGTGTGGTCGCCGAGCACATCGCCTTCGCGCAGCGCTTCGAGCATCGTGGCACGGTAGGACGCGCTCACCTGCCGGCCGATCTCGAAGAACGTCGCCGGCGCGTGGTTGCGAGCGAGCATGCGCACGAACGCCCGGGTGTCCGGGTAGGGACCGTCGTCGAAGCCGAACGCCACCTCTCGCCGCGACGGACCGTGGCGGTAGTCGAAATCGCCGCGGCTGCGGCAGCCGACCACGCGGTAGAGCGCACTCGGGGCCTTGGGCGCCGCGCCGACGATCGGCCCGATCAAGGCCAACGGCGTGCGAATCTGCCCCGGCGGGCCCAGCGCGCTGCCACCTGTGCCGCACGCCGAGATGGCGAGCGAAAGCAGCCCGATCGACGCTGCGACGGCGAGTGACACGAACGCCAGCCGCGCCGCGCGGGCGCGCGCGAGTGAAAGCGAGGAGACCGCGGCGAGCCGCCGCCGAGCCCTCGCCGAGGGCTCCGAGCGCACATTTTCAACCTTACGCCGTCAGCCAAGGACCAGCTCGGCGATCCTGCGCAGCGTGGGTGCGTCAGCCGAGACGAGCATCGTGGTCACGATCGACTCCCGCCACTTCGCCAGATCGTCGCGGATCTTCGCCGGCGGCCCGACCAGCGAGAGCTCCTCGATCAGCTCGCGCGGGACCTTCGCGCCGGCCTCGTCCTTGCGGCCATCGAGGTAGAGCTCCTGGATTTCCGCCACCTCGCGCTCGTAACCCATGCGGATCGCGACGTTCGCGTGGAAGTTCGCGCCTTTGGCGCCCATCCCACCGAAGTACAGCGCGTAGAACGGGCGCAGCGCGTCGAGTGCGCCGTCGACGTCATCGGAGACGATGAAGGGCACGGTCGCGGCCACCTCGAACTCTTCCGGCTTGCGCCTCGCTGCCGGCCGCGAGAAGCCCTCTTGCAGCGCCGCGCGGTTGGCGTCCTGATGCGTGGGCGAGAACAGCATCGCCAGCCAGCCGTCGCACAGCTCGGCGCACAGTGCGACGTTCTTCGGGCCCTCGGCCCCCAGGTAGATCGGGATGTCCTCGCGCAGCGGATGGATCGAGGACTTCAGCGGCTTGCCGAGCCCCGTGCCGTCGGGCAGCGGCAGCGGGTAGTGCGGGCCGTCGCTCTGCAATGGCCCGCGTCGCGCCCAGATGTCGCGCACGATGCCGATGTACTCGCGCGTGCGCGCGAGTGGCTTGGCGAACGGCATCCCGTACCAGCCCTCGACGACCTGCGGGCCGGAGACTCCCAGGCCGAGGATGAACCTGCCATTGGACAAATGATCGATCGTCATCGCCGCCATCGCGGTCGCCGCCGGCTGGCGCGCCGACATCTGCACGATCGCCGTGCCGAGCTTCAGGCGCGTCGTCGAGGCGCCCCACCACGCCAGCGGAGACAGGCAGTCCGAGCCGTAGGCCTCGGCGGTCCAGATCGAATCGACCCCGAGACCCTCGGCCTCGGCGATCGCCTCGGCCGCGCCCGGCGGCGGGCCGCCCGCCCAGTAGCCCGTGTTCAGTCCTAGCTTGAGAGTGCCGCTCATCGGGAGAAGCTCCGGGTCAGACCCTAGTGGATCTGCTCGGCCACGCGGGACGCCCGAGCAGCAGCCATCGACGACGAGCCGGCGGCTGCGCCGGGCACCGCCTCGCCGGCAAGCGCCGCCTCCCCGGGGATGGCGACCTCCGCGGGGATCGCAGCCTCGCCGGCGATCGCGGCCGCTCCGCGCGCGGACGGCGACTCCGGATCCTGCAGGCGATGCGACAGGGCGAGCGCGAGCAGAGCCAGAGCGATCAGCGCCGCGCCGTAGACGTTGGCGGTCTCGAGCAGCCCGTAGCGGGTGACGGCGATGCCGGCCACCAGCGCCGGCA
>DATHGU010000073.1:0-9117 GCA_035317495.1 Solirubrobacteraceae bacterium | reverse complement strand
AAGCGGTGGGAGACAGCGCAAGTCGAGCGGATCACGATGCATGAGGCGAGACACACCTTCGCGTCGCTGATGATCGCGGCAGGCGTCAACGCCAAGGCGCTGTCCACCTACATGGGTCACGCCAACATCTCGATCACGCTCGACCTATACGGCCACCTGATGCCCGGCAATGAGGCTGAGGCTGCCGGTCTGCTGGACGCCTACCTGACTAGCGCCAGCGACACCGCAGAGACCCCCGCTGTGGTCGCTGCCTAGACACTTGCCGTCGGCTGTCGGACGAGCCCGGGCTGTTGTTTGGTCCGGGCTTTTTCGTGCCAGTTTTCGTGCCAGTCGTGCCAGTTTTTCATGGGTTTCAACGGGTACCCACGGGTGCGACTTTCGCACTAGCAAGCGAAAAAGCCCACAGCCACTACCGCCTCGATATATGCTGCGCGCATGTCCGAGCCGTCGAAGGCCGTGCTGATAACGGGTTGTTCCTCCGGCATCGGGCGCGCCACCGCACTGCGGCTTGCGGGCGCCGGCTGGCCGGTGTACGCGACGGCGCGCCGGGTCGAGTCGATCGCCGAGCTGGGCGACGCAGGCGCGAAGACGCTTGCGCTGGACGTGACCGACGAGGGGTCGATGGTCGCGGCCGTCGACGCGGTGGAGCGGGCCGAGGGCGCGGTCGGCGTGCTGATCAACAACGCCGGCTACAGCCAGAGCGGTGCGATCGAGACCGTTCCGCTGCAGGCCGCGCGTCGCCAGTTCGAGACGAACGTCTTCGGGCTCGTGCGGCTCACGCAGCTCGTGCTGCCGAAGATGCGCGCTCAGCGCTGGGGGAAGATCGTCAACCTCGGCTCGATGGGCGGGCGGCTGTCGTTTCCCGGCGGCGGCCATTACCACGCGACCAAGCACGCGCTCGAGGCGATCTCCGACGCCCTGCGCTATGAGCTGCGCGGCTTCGGCATCGATGTGGTCCTGCTCGAGCCAGGCCTCATCACGACCGAGTTCGGCGAGGCAGCGACGGCCAGCATGGCCGAGGCGACGATCCCCGGCGACGATCCCTACGCGACGTTCAACGCGACGGTCGGTGCGGTCACGAAGGGCGCTTACGACGGCCCGATGCGCCGGTTCGGAGCGGGCCCCGAGCGCGTCGCAAAGGTGATCGAGAGGACCCTCAAGCGCCGCCGCCCGCCGGCGCGCATCACGATCACGCCGTCCGCCAAGCTGATGATCGGCCTGCGACGCTTGCTCCCCGACCGTGCGTGGGAAGCGGCAATGCGCGGGCAGTTCCCCCAGCCGCGTTAGCTAGGCGGCGGCCGCGGCCAGCATCGCCGCCTGCGGGCGGCCGACCTCGAAGCCCTGCGCGTAGTCGACGCCGAAGTCGCGCAGCAGCCGCATCGTCGGCTGGTCTCCGACGAACTCGGCGATCGTCTGCCGGCCCATGCCGCGCACGAGCCCCACGAGCGCCTTGACGACGAGTTGATCGTTGGGCGAGTCGGGCAGGCCGCGGATGAAGTCGCCGTCGATCTTCAGGTAGCGAAAGGGCAGGTGCTTGAGGTAGTGGAAGGAGCCGAAGCCGGCGCCGAAGCCGGCGAGCGCGACCGCGCAGCCCAGCCGCTGCACCCCCACGCAGAATGCCTTGGCGCGCGGCATGTCGGAGATCGACGCCGTCTCGGTCAGCTCGATCACCAGGCGTGCGGGGTCGGCGCCGTGGCGCTCGAGCCCGCGCGCGATGTGCGCGAGCATGCCGCGGTCGGTGATCGACAGGGCCGACAGATTCATCGCGATGGCGCCGCCGTAGCGCTCGGCCTCGTCGCCCAGCGTGGCGGCCACCTTGTCGAGCACCATCCTGTCGATCTCGCGGATCAGGCCGTAGCGCTCGGCCGCCGGGAGGAAGGCCGCCGGCGCGATCAAGCTCCCATCGGGCTCATCGGCGAGGCGCACGAGCGCCTCGTGGTGCGCCACCCGCCCGTCGCTCAACGAGACGATCGGCTGGTAGTGCAGCACGAACGCCTCCTCGGCGAGTGCGCGACGCAGGCGCTCCAGCCACGGGCGCCGGTGCAGGCCCGCGGCCGAGCAGATCCGCTCGGCGGCCGGACGCCGCTCGACCAGGCCGCGGTAGCGGTTGTGCACCGGTCTCGCCGGCGCCAGAAAGAGCAGGCGGGGCTTGGCGCGGGCGATCGTAGAGCTCCCCATCAGGCGACGGTCTTCGACGGGGCGCGCGCGTCCCCTGCGGAGCACCGCCGCCTGGGCGCCCTCGACCGCCCGGCCGGCGCTCTGCGCGGCGCCGAACGGTCAGGCGCGCTTGCGTCGCTCGTACGGACGGCGCGCGCGGTCTGAGACGACGAGCAACAGCGCGAGCAGCACGAAGTTCATGACCACCGAGGAGCCGCCGTAGGCCACGAGCGGCAGCGTCACGCCGGTCAGCGGGATCACGCGCGTCACGCCGCCGACGATCACGAACACCTGCATCGCGACGACGAACGACAGCCCGGTCGCGAGCAGCTTAGAGAAGGAGTCGCGTGCCAGGGCCGCGGTCTTCAGCCCCCGCGCGACGAACAGCAGGTACACGATCAGCAGCGCAGCGGCGCCCGCCAGGCCGAGCTCGTTCGTGATCACCGCGTAGATCGTGTCGCTTTCGGGGACCGGCAGGATCGGCCCGGCCTGATGGGGCAGGCGCAGCAGGGACTGGTCGAAGCCGGTCCCCAGCAGGCCGCCGTCGGCCTGCGCGAACAGCGACTGCGCGAGCTGGTAGCTGCCGCCGAATGGGCGGTTGTAGAGGGCCGGGTCGAAGGGGTGTTCCCAGGCGAGCACGCGCGAGTGCACATGGCTCACGTGGCCCGTCACGAACCAGGCGCCGAGCGCGAACAGGACGAGGCCGATCAGCGGGAACGAGAAGCGCCCCGTGGCGACGTACAGCAACGCGAGGAACGCCCCGTAGAACATCAGCGAGGTACCGAGCTCGCGCGTGAGCAGCAGCGTGCCCATCGCGGCCCCCCACACGATCAGCATCGGCCCGAACTGCTTCATCGGCGGGATCGTCAAGCCGAGCACGCGACGTCCGGCGGTCACGAGCAGCTGACGGTTGTCGCGCAGGTAGCTGGCGAGGAAGATCACGATCGCGATCTTCGCCAGCTCCGAGGGCTGGAAGGAGACGCTGCCGACGTGGATGTCGAGATAGGCGCCGTTGACCTGCTCGCCGATGCCGGGCAGGCGCGGCAGCACGGTCATGCCAATGCCGACGGCCGCGATCGTGTAGCGGTAGCGCTCGAGCACGCCCACCCCACGGCCGCGCAGGGCGAGGATCGTAGCCGCGAAGAGCACCAGCCCGAGGACCAGCCACTGCGCCTGCTGGCGGGCCAGCACCGGGTCGATGCGATAGACCATCACGATCCCCACGCTCGCCAGCACGGCGCCCAGCGGGAAGAGGTAGGGGTCGGCGTGCGGCAGCGCGTAGCGGATCACCATGTGCGCGGCGAGGGTCAGCCCGAGGAAGATCGCGCCGTACGTCAGCGAGACGCTCGAGGCGTGGTTCAGCGTGAGGTTCGTCGAGGCCCCCGGCGCGTTGTTCTCCGCCTGGATGAAGATCGCCGTGAAGCCAGCGATGACGAGCAGCGCGGAGGGCACGAGGCCCAGCAGCTCGCGGTTTCTGGCGCTCAGCACGCGACCGAGCCTACCTCGCGTCCCGGAGCGGACACGCCGACCAGGCCGCTACCCTAGGCGCACGTGCGCGCCGTGCCGGGGGGCCGGCGCCTGGTAGCGCCCAGCCTATGAGCCGCTCCCTGCTGACACTCCATGGATGAGCAGCGCCCTCCTTCCCTGTCATGGGGCATGTGGAAGCGCTTTGCCGTCGCCGGGGTGCTGATCGCGGCGCTGAGCGGCGGCGCGACGGCGACGGTCGCCATAAACGACCTGGAAAAAGTCGGCAAAGTGGTGTTCGAAAACACGGTCCCGCTCCCCAAGGGCATCATCCATCCGTACAGCGGCGGCCCGCAGACCTATCTCGTGCTCGGTTCGGATCGTCGCGCCAAGTCCAAGGACGCGCTGGACCGCACCAACCCGCCGCACAGCGACACGATGCTGCTCGTGCGCTTCGACCCCGACCAGGGACAGACCTCGGTGATGTCAATCCCACGCGACCTGCTCGTGAACATAAAAAGCCGTAAAGGCGAGTACTACCCGCAGGAAAAGATCAACGCCGCGTACACCTACGGCGCGAAGCTCGGCGGCGTCAAAGGCTCGATGGAACTCGCTGCGGAAACGATCCAGAAAGAGGTCTTTCCCGGTCTTGTGATCAACGGGATCGTCGACGTCAACTTCGCGAGCTTCATCAAGATCGTCGACACGCTGGGCTGCGTGTACGTCAACGTCGACCACCGCTACCTGCATATCAACGGCGAAGGCGGCGAAGTGTACTCGGAAATCAACCTGCAGCCGGGTTACCAGAAGCTCTGTTACAACAACGCCCTCAGCTACGTCCGCTACCGCCACGGCGACTCTGACTTCGTGCGCGTGGCGCGCCAGCAGGACTTCCTGCGCGCCCTGCGCGAGCAGGTGTCAGCGGAAGACCTGCTGGGACAGGTCGAACACGTTGCGAAGGTCGTCGGTAAGGCGATCGTCACCGCCGGCTTCAGCTCGTCGGCCGACCGCGTGCTCGAGCTGGCCAAATTGATCGGCTTCTCACAGGGCAAGCCGCTGCGCCAGGTCAAGTTCCGCGCTACGAGCACCAACTTCCCGCTAAAGGGCGGCTCGTACGTGACGAGCACCGAAGCGCTCGAGCGTGCGACGCTCGACGACTTCCTCAACGGGACCCAAAAGGTCGCCAAACCGAAGCCGAACATCGCGCGTGCGAACGGGCGCGGTCGCCGCCACTCGCGTGCGAAGCGTTCCTCCACGCCGACCGCCGCCTCGTTGGGCCTGACGTCGTCGGGCTCCGCGGGGGAGGCCGAACTGGCCAAAGGCACGATCAACATGCCCATGAAGGTCCTCTACCCGTCGCTGCAGACCGCCTCGAGCGTCGAGCAGCCCGCGCGCGCATACAACGTGCGCGACCAGGGCAAGCGCCTTCGCCACGCGTACGTCGCTGTTTGGCGTGCGAACGCGTTGGGCGGCTACTACGACTTCGCGGGGACCGACTGGCGGAAGCCGCCGATCATCGCCCACCCCAACGAACAGCGCAAAATCAACCACGTCACGTACATGATCTTCACCGACGGCAGCCACATCCATGTGGTTGCCTGGCGCCGGGGCAAGATGGTCTACTGGCTGACGAACACACTGCTCGAGGATCTCTCGAACGAACAGATGCTCGCGATCGCACGCTCCGCGAAGCCACTGCGCTGAGGCCGTCAATCTTCGACGCACCGCCGAGACGGTCGATGGTCAAGCGAGACAGGGACGCAGAGAGCGAAGTGTGCTGGCCGATCAGTCGATCGCATCTGATCGACGATCGGTACACGAGCGATCGAGGACGCAGACCGATCGGAGATCGGCCAGCGCCGATCAGCGGCCGTCTGGAGCCTGGTCGAGCGCGGCGTTCACGAGCGCGTCGGCGCGCGCGTTCTGCGCGCGCGGAACGGTGCGGACCGAGAAGCGATCGAACGCGCGCAGTGCCTCCGTCGCCTCTCGATGCAGTGGCTTCAGCGTCTCGTTCTTGACCTTGTACTCGCCCGTCACCTGCTTGGCGATCAGCTCGGAGTCGCCGATCACCTCGACCTCGCTCGCGCCCAGCTTGCGCGCCTGTTCCAGCCCGAGCAGCAGCGCTCGATACTCGGCCACGTTGTTCGTCGCGTGGCCGAGCAGCTGTGCGTGCTCGCCCAGCGGCTCTCCGCTCGGCGAGCTGAGCACGCAGGCGGCCGCGGCCGGTCCGGGGTTGCCGCGAGCACCGCCGTCGACGTGCACGACGACCTTCATCCGGTGTGCCGAACCAACGAGGCTAGGCCAGCGCGCGTGCGAGCGGCGGGAGATCCCCCGGTACACGTGCCCGGCGGCGGTCGCGCACGACGCGTCGCTGTGCCTCAGGCGCCTCGGCCGCGACAGATCGTCCGCGACGGGCGCGCCGGTCGAACTCGCGTCGGTCGACGATCACCGTCACGTTCTCCTCGCCCGCGTAGTACTCCACGAGCTTTGGGTACAGCTCATCGGTGAGCGGTCTCGGGACAACGCAATAGATCATCGCCGCACGATCTTACTCCGCGCCCGCCGATAAGCAAGCCCTGCACGGCCATCCACGCCGGCCCCGCGAGCCATCCCCGCCTGCTCCGACGAGGCCGCGTGCGGACACGGCGGCGTTCCACCGGCGGTGATCAGAGCACGGCGAGCGCGCCGCGCTCGTCCGCACGGGCGTTGGCGAGTCGATCCTCCTCGCCCAGCTCGGACAGCTCCGTCCCCTGCGCAATCGCCCGCGCCTCGGGGCCCTGCATGTCGTCGAGATCGACCTCGTAGGTGTACCAGCACAGCTCCCATGCGACGACGATCACGATCGAGCTCGCGACAGCCACGCCGGGCCTGACGGTCACCTCCGGCACGCCAAGCGAGCGCGTCAGGCTGGCGACGCGGCGCGGATACTCGCCGGCGTTGAACACCGCGAGCGCGTTCTCCAATGGCCCGTCGGCCGGAGCGCGCGAGGACTCGTCGAGCGCCGGGGGGGCCGCATCCGCCGCGTGCGCCCTCTCGCGCGGCGCGTGCCGGCCGAGCTCCGCGTGGCTACCGGCCTCCGCGCCGGCGCCGTCGAAGAAGTCATAAGGCTGCGGCTCGCGCTCGCGCCACTCGCCCGCTGGCGCCGGTTCGGCGGCCGCCGACCTGCCGACCTGGCGCAGTCTCTCGAAGAGATTCCGCCCGCGTCCGGTACGCAGCGGCGCGGGACTCAACGATTCGCGATCGCTCTCGCGTTGCCAGCCCTGGTGCGCGGCGCGCGGCGCGCATAGCTCGCAAACGGTGCGCGGGCGACCGGCGGCAACGAAAAGCTCATGCTGCTCGCCGCGCAGCAGTCGCCGCTCGCATACGTCACAGGCGACGTCGGGCTGCGAGGTGACGATCGTGCGCGTGGCCATAGGTTCAGCAGGGTAGCCGGGTGCGTTCGTCCGCGCGTCGCGGTGCCGCCCGAGCGCGCGTCGCGGTGCCGCCCCCAGCGAGCGTCGCGGTGCCCGGGACGCGCGTCGCGACGGCCCTCAGGCGTGCGTCGCTGCGCGCTCGTCGGAGGCCTGCTCGACTACCTTCTGGGCGAGATGCCCGGGGGCCTCCTCGTAGTGCAGGAACTCCAGCGTGTAGTCGCCTTGCCCGCCGGTGATCGAACGCAGGTCGGGCGCGTAGGTGAGCATCTCGGCCATCGGCACCTCGGCCTTGATCTCGGTCATCGCGCCGACCGGCTCCATGCCCTGCGGCCGGCCGCGGCGGCTGTTCAGATCGCCGATCACGTCGCCGACGTACGCCTCCGGAACCGACAGCGTCACGAGCATGATCGGCTCGAGCAGCACAGGATCGGCCTGCTGCAACGCCTCTTTCATGGCCTGCAGGCCGGCCAGCTTGAAGGCGATCTCCGAGGAGTCGACGGAGTGGTGGGAGCCGTCGAACAGCCGCACGCGCACGCCCTTCACCGGGTAGCCGGCGAGCACGCCGGCCTGCATCGCCTCGCGCACGCCCTTCTCGACCGCCGGGATGAACGAGTGGGGAATCACGCCTCCCTTGATCTTGTCGACGAACTCGAAGTCCTCCCCGATCGGCAGCGGCTCGATCTCGATGTGGCAGTCGCCGAACTGCCCGCGCCCGCCCGACTGCTTCTTGTGCCTGCCGTGCGCCTTGGCCGAGGCGCGGATCGTCTCCTGGTAGGGCACGCGCGGGGGCTGCAGCATGACCTCGACGCCGAACCGATCGCGTAGCCGATCGACGATCACTTCGACGTGCACCTGAGAGAGGCCCGCGACGATCTGCTCGCCCGTCTGCTGGTCGCGATGCAGGTCGATCGTCGGGTCCTCCTCCTGCAGGCGGCGCAGCGACGCGAAGACCTTCTCCTCGTCGCCCCTGCTCTTCGGCTCGATCGCGAACGCCATCACCGGCGCCGGCAGCTTCAGGCGCGGCATCTCGATCGGCTCGTCGCGGGCAGCCAGCCAGTCGCCGGCGCGGGTCTCCTTCAGCTTCGCCACGGCGCCGATGTCGCCCGGGCCGAACTCGTGCACGTGGCGCACCTCCTTGCCGGCGAACACGAGCAGCTGGCCGATGCGCTCCTTGACGTGCGCGCGCGTGTTCAGCACGTGGCTGTCGGCCGACATCACGCCCTGGTAGATGCGCAGCAGGTTGATCCGCCCGGCGAACGGATCGGCCCGCGTCTTGAACACGTACGCGAACAGCTCCTTCTCCTCGGAAGGCTCGAGCTCGACCTCGCCGACGCGAAACGCGCCGTGCTTGACCGGCGAGGGCAGGTCCTCGACGATCGCGTCGAGCAGGCGCGCCGTACCGAGGTTGCGCGTCGCCACACCGCACACGACGGGAAAGATCTTGCCGTGGTTGGTGCCCTCCTTGAGCGCATCGACGATCTCCTCGTGGGAGATCGTCTCACCCTCCAGGTAGCGCTCCATCAGCGTGTCTGAGACTTCGCAGACCTCGTCCATCAGCTTCTCGCGGTACTCCTGCGCGCGCTCGGCATGCTCCGCGGGGATCTCAATCTCGCTCCAGCCCCCGCGCTCGGGTTGGCCGATCTGCGATCGGTCCTGGCGGAATGCCTTCATGTCGACCAGGTCGATCACGCCCTCGACGTCCTGTTCGACGCCGATCGGGATCTCCGTGGCGACCGCGTGCGGCCCGAACGCACGCTTGATCTGCTCCAGCGCGCGGTAGAAGTCGGCGCGCTCGCGGTCGAGCATGTTCACGAACAGCATGCGCGCGATGTCGAGCTCGGCCGCCCGAGCCCACAGTCGGCTGGTGGATACCTCGACGCCCATGACCGCGTTGACCACGAACACGGCCGACTCGCACACCCGCAGGGCGCCCAGCGCGTCGGCCACGAAGCTCGGGTCGCCGGGCGTGTCGAGCAGGTTGATCTTGCGCTCGCGCCACTGAAACGAGCTGAGCGACGCCGAGATCGACATCTGCCGCGACTGCTCGTCGGGATCGGCGTCCGACACGGTGCTCGCGTCAGGT
>DATHGU010000072.1:0-2691 GCA_035317495.1 Solirubrobacteraceae bacterium | reverse complement strand
CGTGCAGGAACTCGATCGGATCCTCGATCGTCATGATGTGCTCCTCGCGCGTGGCGTTGATCTCGTCGATCATCGCCGCCAGCGAGGTGGACTTTCCCGAGCCGGTGGGGCCCGTCACGAGCACGAAGCCGCGCGGCCTGCGCGTGAACTCGTGCACCGTGGATGGCAGGCCCAGCTCGTCGATCGAAGACAAGTTGAAAGGGATCAGTCGAAAGGCCGCGCCGAGCGCGCCACGCTGGAAGTAGGCGTTGACGCGAAAGCGCGCGTGGCCGGGGATCGAGTAGGCGAAGTCGAGCTGCCAGTTGGTCTCCAGGCGCTGGCGCTGATCGCCGTTGAGGATCGAGTAGATGATCTCGCGGGTGTCGGTCGGGGAGAGCTTCGGATAGTCCTCGACCGGACTGAGACGCCCACGCACGCGCACGGTCGGATGCGCCCCTGCCGCCAGATGCAGATCCGACGCCCGGCGCGAGACTACCTCCATCAGCAGATCTGCGAAATCGATGTCCATAGTGCGGCCCATCGACCCCCGCAGCACCGGCCTAGCAGCCCTTCGTGCACCAGTGGACGAATGTTTAGAGTTTCTACAAGCGCGCCGCGCGCCGCATGACCTCGAGCGGCGCCGGCCGTCCGGTCCACAGCTCGAAGCTGATGGCGCCCTGGGCGACGAGCATCGCCAGTCCGTCGAGCGTGCGCGCGCCACGCTCGACGGCGGCGCTCAGCAGTTCGGTGCGACCGCGGCGGTAGACGAGGTCGACGACGAGGCGATAGTCGCCGACGCGCTCACGCGTGAGACCGAGGGCGGCGAGCTCGTCGCGCTCCGGCTGCAGGCCGACTGACGTGCAGTTGACGAGCAGGTCGGCGGGCCCCGGCCGCGCGATCGTGCGCACGCCGAGATCGCGCGCGAGCGCCTCGGCCCGCTCGGGCGTGCGGTTCCACACCGACACCTCGCTCGCGCCGGCTTCGCGCAGCGCCCAGGCGACGGCGCGGGCGCTCCCGCCAGCTCCAAGCACGACTGCGCGTAGCCCGCGCGGTTGCTCGCCCAGCGCGGCGATCAGGCCCGGAGCATCTGTGTTCTCGGCCGCGATCGCCCCGTCGGGGGCGAAAGTGAGCGTGTTCGCCGCGCCGATCGCCGCCGCCGCATCGCTCGCGCTGTCGGCGAGCTCGAGAGCCGCGCGCTTGTGCGGGATCGTCACGTTGGCGCCCACGAAACCCGACTGCCCGAGAGCGCGAGTCGTGTCGGCCAGAAGTTGTGGCGGAACGGGCAGGCGCTGATAGCGCCAGCCGTCCATTCCGAGCGCGGCGAGCGCCGCGTTGTGGATAGCCGGCGAGCGGCTGTGTGCGACGGGCCAGCCGAGCACGCCCAGGCGCGGCATCACTTCTTCTTGCAGGTCGGCGGGTGGCCGCCGTTCTTCTTGACGGCAGCGGCGTATGCGGCGGCGTTCTTCTGGAATTCCGCGTAGGTCTTCGAGAAGACGTGCTCGCCGCAGCCGTTCGCAGCGGCCACGTAGTACAGGTAGGGCACGTGCCGCGGATGCGCAGCCGCTTCGATCGAGGCCTGCCCGGGGTTCGAGATCGGCGTCGGTGGAAGCCCTTTGTACGTGCGCGTGTTATACGGCGAGTCGATCCTCAGCTGCGACTCCGTCAGTTCCCCCGTGTACGTCGCGATGCCCCTTCGCAGCTCGATCGCATAGACCGTCGTCGCGTCGATCCCCAGCGGGATCCCTTCGCGCAGGCGGTTGTAGATGACCGCCGCGATCAGCGGCCTGTCGTGGGCCGTCTCGGCCTCGCGCTCGATCATCGAGGCGACGGTCAACAGCTGGTACGGCGTCACGCCCAGCGCGTGCGCGCGGCGTATGTCCGCCGAGGAGAAGCGCTCGCGGAAGGCGTTCAGCTGCTCGTTGACCAGACGCGTGACGGGCGCTCCGGCGGTCAGGTCGTACGTCGCCGGGAACAGGAAGCCTTCGAGGTCGGCGGTGCGCGCGGGCGCTCCGTAGTGGGCCGGATCGAGCCGCCCCGAGCGCTTGCTCGCCGCCAGGTATTCGCCGCTCAGCGCGTCTTCGTGCACCAGCTCGGCGATCTGCCTGCGCGTGTAGCCCTCGGGAATCACGACCTTCACCGCGATCGTGCGCGGCGGCGGCTTGCTCAGGACGTCGATCGCCGCCGAATAGCTCATGTCGCGCTTCAGCGAAAACCGGCCCGAGTGCAGCGAGCTGCGCTTGCCCGCCAGCAGCGCCCGCACGTCGAAGAAGAAGCCCGATGAGACGACGCCGTCGTGCGCGAGGATCGAGCCGACCTTGCTCGCGCTCGAGCCCTTGGGGATCACCACGATCACTCTGCCGTGGCCGGCGCCCGCGAACGGCTGGAACAGCGACATCAGGAACCACACGAGCACCGCGGCCGCCGCCAGCGCGAGCAGCGCCGCGCCGCGCGCTCGCATCAGCCGCCGCCCGCCCGTGGCGCCGCGGTGACGCCCGTGACCGCGGCCACCCCCTCCCCGCCGTGGCGGGAGCATGCCGGGCAAGCGACCGCCCGCGGGCACGTCCTGCGGCGTCTGCTCGTCTTGCCGCGCACCCAGCAGGTGCGCAACCGGCGAGGAGTCCTCCG
The DNA here is from genome assembly GCA_035317495.1 of Solirubrobacteraceae bacterium. Lineage (GTDB taxonomy): Bacteria > Actinomycetota > Thermoleophilia > Solirubrobacterales > Solirubrobacteraceae > Palsa-744. The sequence goes on along the minus strand of DATHGU010000072.1, from coordinate 87 downwards.
ACGCCGGCGCGGCTGGACGCGTCGGCTCGAACCGCGGCTGCGGCTCAACCGGCGGCTGCGGCTCAACTGGCGGCTGCGGCTGGAGCG
>DATHGU010000071.1:0-5880 GCA_035317495.1 Solirubrobacteraceae bacterium | reverse complement strand
TGATCGACTGGTCGACGTCCGTCGTGGGCGCCGCGGCTCCCGTGGCAGGCTGGTAGCGAGCGGGGCGGCTTCGCGCCTACCGCTCCGACTCCAGCAGTCCGGCGATGCCGTCACGGTCGGGCACCACGTGCGGGAGCTCTGACGCAAGCGTCGCGAAGGCGATATCGGCAGATACGAGCGCGCTGGCATTGCTCGCGATTGCGGCAGCTGCCAGCACGGCGTCGAAGGCACCCAGCCGGTCGTTGCGCTCGAACAGCGCCAGGCCTCGCCGAAGATCCTCGCGGGTGACGTCGATCAGCGGCGACAGCAGCTCCGCATAGTCGTATCCGGTCGCGGCCGCATCCTGGCGGCCACACCTGCGAGCCCTGACGTGCACGAACTCCTGAATGACCTCGACCGATGTGGTCGCTTGCACGGCGCCTTCGGCGATCCCCTCGACAAGCTCTCGGCACGGCGCTCGCAGAGGGTGCTCGGCGCCCTTCGCATAGACGAGCACCGTCGTGTCGAGGACGATCATGCGCGCCGCGCCCTGAGCGCGTCCAGCTCCTCCCCGAGCCCTGGAGGATCCGGAACCGCCATGTCGGGGGCTTCGAGTACGCGCCGTCCAGCCGAACGGCGGCTGTCGGAGGGGTCCGCGACGCCGCGATCTATCGCCTCGCGCACAACCGTCGCGACCGAGACTCCCCGTTGGCGGGCGATCGTCGTGATGCGCTTATGGCGCTCCTCGTCCAGAAGGATCTGCAGCCGGTGCTCCAACATGCACATACATTAGCATGCGTAGGCCCGCGTGCATGCCCCCGGGTGCATAGGCTGCGCGACGTGAAGGTCCTCACGATCGTCGGCAATCGGCCGCAATTCATCAAGGCGGCGGCCGTCTCCGGGCTGCTGCGCGAGGAGCACGAGGAGATCCTCGTGCACACCGGCCAGCACTACGACGACTCGCTCTCGCGTGTGTTCTTCGCGGAACTGGGGCTCGCCCGGCCCGACCGAGAGCTGGGGATCGGCGGCGGCAGCAACACCGAGCAGACCGCGCGCATGCTGGCTGCGCTCGAGCCGCTGCTCGCCGAGCTGGCGCCCGACGCGGCGCTCGTCTACGGCGACACCAACTCGACGCTCGCGGGTGCGCTCTCGGCGGCCCAGGCGGGGGTGCCGGTCGTGCACGTCGAGGCCGGCATGCGCTCGTTCGATCGCAGCATGCCGGAGGAGCTCAACCGGGTGCTCACGGACCATCTCGGCGAGCTGCTGCTGTGCGCGTCGGACACGGCGGCGGCCAACCTGCAGGCCGAGTCTGTCGCGGCTCGCGTGCAGGTCGTCGGCGACGTGATGGTCGATGTCGCGATGCGCCGCCAGCCCTCCGCCCGCACGGACACTCAGACGCCGCGCAAGCACGGCGTCGAGCCCGGAGCCTACCTGCTGCTGACCGCGCACCGCGCGGGCAACGTCGACGACCCCGCGCGGCTGCGCGCGCTCGTCGAGCTGATCCGCGCGCTGCCGCCGCCCGTCGTATTCCCGCTGCACCTGCGCACGCGCGCGCGCCTCGCCGCCGCGGACCTCATGTCAGAGCTCGAGCGGCTCGAGGGGCTGCGCATGAGCGAGCCGCTCGGCTACGTCGAGTTCAGCGCGCTGCTGTGCCAGGCGCGCGCCGTGCTGAGCGACTCTGGAGGCGTCCAGAAGGAGGCGTACCTTGCCGGGGTGCCGTGCGTGACGCTGCGAGCGAACACCGAGTGGGTCGAGACGGTGCAGGCCGGCTGGAACACGCTCGTCGATCTCGACAGCGCGGCGGCGCTCGCCGCGCTCGAGTCCGAGCCGCCGCGCGAGCGTCCGGCGCTGTACGGCGACGGGCACGCCGCCGAGCGCTGCGTGCAGGCGATCGGCGAGCTGTGAGCGCGCGGCTGTGAGCGGCGAGCAGCCCCAGCCCGTGCGCGTAGGCGTCGTCGGGCTCGGCTACTGGGGCCCGAACCTGGCGCGCAACCTCGCCGCGATCGCGGGCTGCGAGCTGCGTTGGCTGTGCGATCCCGACGCGCCGGCGCGCGAGCGCCTCGCGCCGTCGTTTCCCGGGGCGCGCACGAGCGGCGACTTGGCGGAGCTGCTGCAGGACCCGCAGCTCGACGCGGTCGTGCTGGCCACCCCGGTGCCCACACACGCCGAGCTGGCGATCGCGGTGGCGCGGGCGGGCAAGCACTGCTTCGTGGAGAAGCCGCTCGCCACCAACGCCGCGGACGCCCAGGCGGCCGTCACGACGGCCGCCCAGGCCGACCGGATCCTGATGGTCGGCCACCTGCTCGAGTACCACCCGGCGGTCGCGCGCCTGAAGCAGATGATCGACGAGGACGAGCTCGGCCCGCTGTACTACCTGTATGGCAATCGCTTGAACCTCGGCAAGCTGCGCGCTGAGGAGAATGCCCTCTGGAGCCTCGGCGCGCACGACGTGTCAGTGGTGCTGCACCTCGTCGGTGAGGAGCCCGACGAGTGCCTGGCGCACGGCGCCTCTTACGTGCAGCCGGGCGTTCAGGACGTCGTCTTCTGCTACCTGCGCTTCCCGTCGGGAATCGTCGCCCACCTGCACCTCTCCTGGCTGGACCCGCACAAGGAGCGTCGCCTGACGGTCGTCGGCGCGCGACGCATGGCGACGTTCGACGACATGGTCGTCGAGGGAAAGCTGGCGGTCTACGACAAGGGCTTCGACGAGGACACGCGCTCGTGGGGCGAGTACATCACGCGCTCGGGCGACATGTTCTCGCCGCACGTCGCCAACGCCGAGCCGCTGCGGCTCGAGTGCGAGCACTTCGTCGAGTGCATCCGCAGCGGCGACACGCCGCGCTCGGACGGCCACAGCGGGGTGCGCGTGGTGCGGGTGCTCGAGCGGCTGCAGCGCTCGCTTGAGAACTGAGCTCCTGGCGCGCGCCGGACCCGCGGCTGAGACCGTCGGGCAGTGCAGAAAGGGAGAGGACCCGCTCTCGCGGGCCCTCTCCTGCTTGCGTTTGAACGCTACGTCCGAGCGCTCGGCTCAGTGCCCGTGGCTGTGGCCGAAGTCGGAGTTGCCGGGGCCGCCGGAACCGCCCTTGTTTTCCTGGCCGGGAGGACCGGTGTGGCAGTGGTTCTTGTCGCCGTAGCCATGACCCGGGCGGTATTGCTCGCAGGCGGCGCTGCCTCCGTCGTGAGACCCCAACCCGAAGTCCTCGCCGCCGGCCACCGCCAGCGCGCCGCCGGTGCCGAGGCTGAGAAATGCGACCGTCAAGACCGTCGTTAGGCGTGAACGCATGAAGAATCCTTTCGCTGGTGAGGAAGTGGACCGGCGCGCCCTGCTCATCGCCCGCAGCTTGATCGCGTCGAGCGCGAGCGGGTCGAGCGTCGGACGCCGGTCGCGAAGCTCATCGGCGACCTCCTGGAGGCCATCGTCAAGGCGTTCCTCTCGGTTTGAACGGCTCATATCGACTTATACGCACGAACGGCCAATTTCCTGACTGGGGGCTTTTCTCTCGGCGAGAAGTGCCGATAGGGAGTCGATGAGCCCCTTGAGGGATGAGGTATTCGAGCGCCTATACGCCGAACACGCCCAGGCTCTGTACGGCTTTCTCAGCTACCGCACGGGCGATCGCGTGCTCGCCGAAGACCTGCTCGCCGACACCTTCGAGCGCGCCCTGCGCGCCCGCGGGCGCTTCGATCGCCGCAAGGCCAGCGAGAAGACCTGGCTTTATGCGATCGCGCTCAACCTCCTGCGCGATCAGGTCCGCCGGCGGGGCAGCGAGAGCAAGGCGCTGGAACGCGTCGCGGTCGGGGCCAGCGCCGGATCGGGCGGCGGGATCGAGCAGATCGCCGACCGCGACCTCGTGGGCTGAAGCCTCGGCGCCCTCAGCGAGGAGGAGCGCGAGGCGATCGCGCTGCGCTTCGGCGCCGATCTGACCGTCCCGGAGATCGCCAAGCTGATCGGAGAGCCGTTGAGCACGGTGGAGGGTCGCGTTTATCGCGCGCTGCGCAAGCTGCACGAGACGATCGGTTGATCGACGCCTACCGCGGGCGCGACCGATCGTCGCTACGAGGGCACAATCGACAGGTCGTTGCTGGACAGCGCCGCCGCACGTACAGCGCGCGCCTTTCGGACCCACCTCGCTGGGCTCGCGCCGCGCAGCTGGATGACCGCCTGGCGGGTCAGCGGCTCATGGGGGTTCATCCGCAGCGCGCGCGCGGCGGCCGGGCGAGGATCGATCCCGGCCGAGGCCTGCGCCAGCGCAAGCGTGTAGTAGCGCTCCCAGCTCGACGGGTCGCGGTGCAGCGCCTGGCGCATCTGCGCCACGGCGAGCGTGGGCAGGCCGCGCTGCAGATCGCAGAAGCCGAGGATCTCATACGGCTCGGGGCGGGCGCTCAGCCAGCCGATCGACGAGCTCGCCGCAGGGGCGGCCTTGGCGCAGTTGGACGTGTACAACGCGCGCTTGGCGTCGGTCAGCCGGCTCTGTGAGCCGATCATCAACACGGGCAGCACGACGGCCGCCAGACACAGGCCCGCGAGCAGCAGCCGGGGAGCGCGGCCGTGCGCCCAGCGACCGGGGGAGGCGCAGGGTGGGCTCAATGCCAGGCCGGCGGCGGCGAAGAAGGGGAGCGTGACCACCGGCATCTCCCAGTCCCAGTCGACGCCCGCGTGCACGGCCCACACCACGCCGGCCGCCAGCAGCGCCCCGTAGAGCGAGCGACGCCGTCCCCGCGCGCGTGCTGCCAAGCCGCCCAGCACCACGGCCAACAGGATCGCCAGGAGCGCGATCCCTGGGATCCCTAGCTCGGCCATCGCCTGAAAGTAGAGACTGTGGGCGTTGACCGTGTAGGCGAAGCGAGGGCGTTTCTGGTCCCAGATGGTCTGGTACGTCCCGGCGCCGCGCCCGAGCGCCGGGGTCCCCGCGAATCCCTCAAGCGCGACCCGCCACAAATCGGTACGCCCGTTGTTGGCAGGATCGGTCAGGCGCTGGCGCAGGTCGCCGTGGCTGAGCCGGGGTCCGGCGCCGCTTAGGAAACGATTCCAGTCGTGCCCGAGAGTCTGGGGGGCACCGAGCGCGAGCAGGATCACCGCAGCAATCGCAGCAATGCCGCCGGTCGCCGAGGCCTTGGCTCGACGGCTCATCCAACGCTTTCCCGTCACGCGGAGCAGGCGGGGATCGAGTTGCACGGCGAGGACCAGCCGCAGGCCGGCGCAGACGGCCACGCAGACGACCGCGGCGAGCGCGACTCGGTGGCCCTGTGAAACCGCCGCCGCCGTCGTGGGAACGACCGTGTCCAGGAGGTTCGCGTGGAAGGCGATCACGATCAGCACCGCCGTCGCAGGCAACGTCGCGAGCACGCCGCTTAGCAACGCTCTGGGGCGCGCGACGAGCACGTACACGACCAGGCCGATCGCGCCTGCGGCGATCGCTCCGCGCGAGAACGTGAAGAACAGCGTCGCGGCCAGCAGCGGCAGCATCCCGGCGGCCAGCACCCGCACCAGCCGCCGCTCGCCCAGCGCGCACGTGAGGTGCAGGGTGAAAACGATCCCCAGCGCCGCCAACAGCCCGAGCGCGTTCCAGTAGGTCACCGGGTAGCTCAATCGCTGGTTGGACACGTCCGGCGCCGTGTGCCACACGTCGGGAGCCAGGCGGCTGATCAGTCCCGCCAGACAGACGATCCAAGCGCCGACTGCCAGGCCCCTGATCAGCCAGCGCAGGTTCGAGGCGCTCGCGCGGACCGTGGCGAACAGTACGAGCACGAGCAGGTACATGCAGGCGCGGTCGAACTCGATCAACGCCCGACTCGTGGAGTGCGACCAGAGCGCCGACGCAAGCGTCAGGCCCGCGTACAGGCCGAGGGAAGCGATCGCGTAGAGCGCGGCCGGCGCGAGCCCTTCAAACGGATCGCGCG
>DATHGU010000070.1:0-2399 GCA_035317495.1 Solirubrobacteraceae bacterium | reverse complement strand
TGTAGAAGATCGCCGCCTCGTCGAGCTCCCCGACCGTGCCGCCGTGCGAGGCCGACACGTCGTCGGAGGACACGAGCACGGAGGGAATCGCATCGACGCGCGCTTTCGGCGAGAGCATCATCGAGTGGATCTGCAGGTAGGTGTGCGTCTGCTGGGCTCCCGGGTCGATCTGGATCAGCCCCTCGAAGCTCGCGCGGCTCTCGCCCGTGGCCGCGCCGCGCCAGTGCACGTCGCCGCCCGACGGGCCGGTCTCGTGCAGGTCGACTGCGAACACGTCGAGGTGCTCGTGCTCCTCGGTGAAGAACAGCCCGCGGAAGGCCATGTCGCCGCCGGGCTCGGAGATCGCGAGCTCCAGGTGCTGGCGCACTAGGTGCCCGCCCAGCAGCGCCGGCAGCCAGTGGCAGTGAGCGTCGCGGCCGAGGCCGACGAAGCGCGTGGAGACGTCGTAGACCTCGCCGGCACCCCAGTCCTGCACCTGCGCCAAGCGGCAGCGCGCGCCGTCCTGCAGATACAGCTCGAACGCGCCCGCATGCAGCGCCGGGCCTTCGAAGTCCTCGGCTAGGTCGTACTCGTGCACGCGGAACTCGCTCGTCGGTCCGCCGAGCACGAGCGTGCGCCCATACTGCGCGACGCCGGGCGACTCGATCGCGTAGACGATCTCGAACGGCTCCTCGACGACCACGCCACGCGGAACGTGCAGGAAGGCGCCGCCCGTCCAGAAGGCGGCGTTGGCGGCCTCCAGCTTGTGCCGGTCGATCGGCAGCCGCTTGGAGTACCACGGGGCCACGAGCTCGCGGTGGCGCAGGAAGGCCTCCTCGAGCGAGCACAGGATCACGCCCTTCCCCGCCAGCGCGGGATCGAGCTCGACGTGCACGACCGCGCCGCCGCTCTGCACGATCCGCCCGGCGTGCGGGCGATCGGGCAGCGTGCGGGTCACGATGTCGGGCACGAGTGACGGGCTGTCCGACCCGACCAGCGTCTGCAGCGCGTCCAGGTCGAGGCTCTCGAGGCTCGTGCTCCAGAAGCCGGAGCGCCGCCAGACGGGTAGCGTCGAGCTCTCGAACGCTTTCCACGCGTCCTCGCGCAGCTGCTCGAGCGTGCGGCCGTCGCCGGCTCCCGTGCCTGCCAGCGCGTGGTAGAGCGTCGCCTCGCGGTGGCGCCCCGCCTTGGCCTGTGGCGGCGGAGCCGCTCCGTTGCCGCTCACGCCCGCCGCGTTCGCCTCCCGTGGCTCAGGCACTGCTGTCACCGGCTGCGACGGCGTCCGACCGATCGGAGATCGGCCAGCTGCCGCCGAACTCCTGGCGGATCTGGTCGTAGCCCTCGCGCTCGAGGCGCTCGACCAGCTCTACGCCGCCCTCCAGCACGATGCGCCCGTCCATCATGACGTGCACGAACTGGGGCTTGACGTAGTGCAGGATGCGTTGGTAGTGGGTGATTATCAGCGCGCCCAGGCCCTGCTCGTCGTGCAGGCGCTGAACGCCCTCTGCGACCGTCCGCAGGGCGTCGATGTCAAGGCCCGAGTCGGTCTCGTCGAGGATCGCCACGTCGGGCGCGAGCATCGCCATCTGGAGAATCTCCGCGCGCTTCTTCTCTCCGCCGGAGAAGCCGTCGTTGAGATGGCGCGAGGTGAACGCTTTGTCGACGTCGAGCAGCTCGATCGCGTGCTGCAGGTGGGTGCGGAACTCCTTCACTCCGATCGGATCCTCGCGCTTGGCGTTGATCGCCATGCGCAGGAAGTTGGCCACAGAGACGCCGGGGATCGAGACCGGATACTGGAAGGCGAGGAACAGGCCGGCCTTCGCGCGCTCGTGCGGCTCGGCCTCGGTGATGTCCTCGCCCTTGAAGGAGATCGTGCCCTCGGTGATCTCGTAGGAGGGGTGGCCCATGAGAGTGCTCGCGAGCGTCGACTTGCCCGAGCCGTTGGGTCCCATCAGCGCGTGGATCTCGCCGCGCGAGATGTCCAGGTCCACGCCCCGCAGGATCTCGCGATCCTCGATGCGTACGTGCAGGTCTCTGATCTCTAGGTCGGCCATGTTCGCTTTTCAGGCTCCAGTCGTGAGGGTTTGCGTTTGCGTCTCGATCCACGCTCCGGGCAGCATCGGCCCGTCCGCGAGCGTCGGGCCGAGCACGAGGTCGGCGAGCGTCGTCTCCTGCAGCGTGCGCACGATCGCGTAGCGGACCTTCGTCCACAGCAGCTTGGTCGGGCAGACGTGCTCGGGGTCAGACTCGCGCGAGCACACGATCGTGCCATCGGATGCCTCGGAGATGCACTCGATCGGCGCGATCGAGCCCTCCAGGGCCTCGACCACCTCGGCCATCGTGATCTCCACCGGCGAGCGCGCGAGCATGTAGCCGCCGCGCGAGCCGCGCCGCGAATCGACCAGGCCGGCCTTGCGCAG
>DATHGU010000069.1:0-2254 GCA_035317495.1 Solirubrobacteraceae bacterium | reverse complement strand
GTCCCTGCGGGCAGCGTCGCGTATCCGCTGGCCTTCCATGCGCGCAGGTCGCCGCAGACGTCCGGAAGCGGCGTGCGCACCTCGGTCGCGAGCTGGCGCGCGTAGGTGTGCACGGCGCGCGTGATCGAGGCGTCGCCCCAGCTGAGCTTCGACACGGCGCGCGTGAACTTCGCGACCGACGCAGCGCCGGGCTGGTAGCCGACGATCGTCATCGCCCCGATCGTCTCCCACGTGAGCCATTCGGAGTCCTTGTCCTGCGGCGAGCCGGCGACCACGCCCGGGCATTCGCGCCGCAGGCGCTCCCGCAGGCCTCTCAGCCGTGCTTCCGCGGTCGGGATCTTCCCGTTCCCGGACAGCGTCAACGCGTAGTTGGCGTGCACGTACGCTTCGGTGCTCGCCACGTTCGACGCTCCGAAAGCGGCGGCGGGCAGCAGGCACAGGGAGGCGGGCAGCAGCGCGGCGAGCGCCAGAGGTCTCGTCGCCCCGAGCGTACTCGTGCGGCTACGGGTGTGGGCCGGCAGGCCTTATAAGCGCTTTGGCCGGCCGGCCTGTTGAAGCAACTCTTACACTGCCCAGACGCGGATGTGGCACCCTTCCGCCCTCGACACCCGCGGGCGCAGCAGGCCCGGGCATGGGTGTCGTGCTCATATGCGCCTGAACGTACTCATCATCCTGGGAGCCGTCGCGCTCGCATGGGGCGCGCTCGCGATCGCTCTGGACTCGCCCAGCCTGAAACTGCTGTCGGGCTCGAGCGCGCGCAGCGGCGTCTCGCCCGCTTGCCTGCCGCCCACGTTCGAACACACGGCGGCGCTGTCGGGCGCCGGCGTTGATGTCTCGCCGGCGCCCGGAACGGGAACCGCCAATCCCAACACACAGATCAGCTTCCGGGGCGTGCCGGCCGCGGAGATCCGTGAAGTCTCCGTCGTGGGCGCGAGCAGCGGTCCTCACCCCGGCCACCTCCGCAGCTACTCGCAGCGTGACGGTGCGAGCTTCTCTCCAGATGCCCCGTTCGAGGCCGGCGAGCGCGTCTCCGTGCGCGCCACGATCGGCGCCCTCCGATCTCCGACGGCCGGCGACGGCAGCAAGCGGACGGCATTCAGCTTTCGCGTCGACACTCCGTATTCGACGGCGAACACAACCGACTTTGCCAACCTTCCGGCGGCGCCCGCCGACTATCAGAGCTTCTACACCCTGCCCGACATACATCCTCCGGTGCTGACGGTCACCACGCCCGACAGCGATCCCGCGGCCGGCGACGTGTTGACGACCAACGGGCCCGGCCCAGGACAGTACGGACCGCTGATCTACACGCCGACGGGACGACTCGTCTGGTTCGACGCGCTGCCGGAGGGCGAAGCCGCGGAGAACCTGAGCCAGCAGACCTACGGAGGCCAGCGTGTGCTGACCTGGTGGCGGGGGCACGTGCTCTCACTGGGCTTCGGCCAGGGCGAAGACATCGTGATGAACCCGCGTTATCAGACGATTGCGAGGATCGCCGGCGGCAACGGCCTGAAGGCCGACCTGCACGACTTTCAGATCGTCTCGCACGACGTCGCCTACATCACCGCTTACAACCCCATCCGCTGCAACCTCACCTCGATCGGAGGAGCGCCGGGCGGAGCGATCGTCGACACCGCTATCCAGCAGGTCGACATGAAGACGGGCCTCGTGCGCTGGGAATGGCACAGCCTCGACCACATCGGCCCTTCGGAGTCCGAAGTCGAAACGCCGAGCGGGCCGGCGCCGTGGGACTACTTCCACCTCAACTCGATCGATCCCCGGCCCGACGGCGGCCTCTTGATCACGGCGCGCAGCAGCTGGGCGGGCTACCGGCTGGAGGGCGGGAGCGGGAAGGTCCTCTGGCGCCTCGGCGGCAACAGGAGCTCCTTCAAGATGGGGCCGGGCACGAGAATGGCGTGGCAGCACGACGGCCGCGTGCTCGCCAACGGCGAGATCACGTTCTTCGACGACGGCTCGAACCCGCCGATCCACCGCCAGTCGCGCGCCATCCGGATCAAGCTCGACCTCAAGGCCCGCGAAGCGCGGCTCGTCTCCTCCTATACCCACCGCAACCCGCCGCTGCTCGCCGCAAGCCAAGGCAACATGCAGACGCTGGCGAACGGGAACACGCTCGTGGGCTACGGCGGCGTGCCGGCGATCAGCGAGTTCGGCAAGGAAGGCTCGCTGCTGTTCGATGCCCATCAGCCGTATGACATGTCCTTCTACCGGGCCTTTCGCTTTCCCTGGACGGGTC
>DATHGU010000068.1:0-5207 GCA_035317495.1 Solirubrobacteraceae bacterium | reverse complement strand
CGTAGGCCTGCCGGCCGGCCTGCAGGTGCCGGCGCAGCTCGTCATACGCCCGTGAGCGGGCGCGCTCGCCGGCCACGATGCGCGTCTCGATCGGCTGGCGCCCGCGCGGCAGTTCGCGCAGGATGCTCGTGTCTAGGTCGCCGTAGCCCGCCAGCGCGAGCGTGCGCGGAATCGGCGTGGCGGTCATGTGCAGCATGTGCGGAGTCCCCTTGCCGTGCAGCGCCGCACGCTGGCGCACGCCGAAGCGATGCTGCTCGTCGACGACCGCGACCGCCAGGCGACGAAAGACGATGTCGGGCTCGATCAGCGCGTGCGTGCCGACGATCAGCGACAGCTCACCGCTGGCCAGCTTGCTGAGGCTGTCGGCGCGCCGGCGGGCGGGCGTGGAGCCCGTGAGCAGCGCGCAGGCGAGCTGCTCGGAGCCGAGCAGCCGCTGGATAGTGGCGAAGTGCTGTTCGGCGAGCGTCTCGGTGGGCGCCATCAACGCGGCCTGCTCGCCGTGCTCGACGGCGCGCAGCATCGCGTACAGCGCGACGACCGTCTTGCCGCTGCCCACCTCCCCCATCAGCAGCCGCTGCATCGCCCGCGGCGTGCCAAGATCAGCGTCGATCTCCTCGATCGCACGGCGCTGGTCGCCGGTCAGCTCGAACGGCAGCCCATCCGCCAGCCAGCGGGCGCTGAGGGCAGGCGACTGCGCGAGCGAGCACGCTCCCTCGTGCTCCCGCCGCCGTGCGCGGCGGCGCAGGAAGACGAGCTGCGTCAACAGCAGCTCCTCGAACGCCAGGCGCTCGCGCCCTCGCTCGGTGTCGCGCGCGCTGCGGGCGAAGTGCATCGCCGCCAGGGCGCTCGCGCGGTCGGGTAGGTGCTCCTCCACGCGCATGATCGCCGGCAGCGGCTCGGTCACGTCGGCCAGGCGCTCGGAGTTGCCCTGCACGAGCGTCAGGATCTGCGTCGAGGTGACGCCCTCGGCGGCCGGGTAGTGGGCGACCGCCTGCGCCTGTGCCCGCGCGGCCGCCTGGCTCGCAGCGGCGCCGAGCGGGCTCTCGCTCGGTGTGGCGACGCTCGCCGGGCCCTCGCCGCCGGGGCTCGCCCCGGCGATCGTCAGCTCGGGCCCGGCTGCGTGGTGGGAGACTCGAAAGCCCCCCCGAGCGTCGGCCTTGCCGTGTAGGAGCAGGCGGGTGCCCGGCGGGTAGCGCTGGACCAGCCAGGGCTGGTTGAAGAACGTCGCGCGCATGCTGCCGGTCGCATCCTCGACGGTCGCCTCGACGAGCGGGCGCATCCCCCGCCGGCGCACCGAACGGGCGGCGATCGCGCGCACCTGCACCGCGACCGTGGCCTGCTCGCCGGACTTCAGGGCGGCCACGGTGCGGGCCTCGCGGCTGTCGCGAGGCAGGTGCTCCAACAGCGCCCCGACAGTCGTCAAGCCGAGCGTGCGCAGCCCATCGCCGAGCTTTCCGGCGGGCAGATCGAGCGGCTCGCGCAGGCGCGACGGTCGCGGCCAGCGCAGCGGCGCCGCGATCATCTCCGGACCGCTGAGTGCCTGCCCGGTTCCAAACGCGCGCATCTGCGAAGCGATCCGCTCGGCGGAGGACCCAGGACGCGCCGCGTCCGGCCTCTCGATCTTCGTCGCGGTCATCCCGCGCGCATCATGATCGCGGCGGCGGTCGTAACCGCGAGCTACTCCGCCGCGAGCAGCCACCAGTAGGAGGGCTGGCCGCCGTTGCGCAGCTCGAGCTCGACGCCGCCGTTGACCATCCCCTCGATGTCCCCGAGGCGCAGCGGCGCGCTATCTCCTGCCAGCACGCTGATCAGCTCCGGCGCTCCCTGCTCCCCCGCTCCATCGGCGAGCGCCACGAGCACAGTTCGAAGCGTCTCCGTGGGGTCGCCCCAGGCGAGCACCTCGTCCTGCAGGAAGCCGACCGCCTGACCGCGCTTGAAGCGTCCCTGCGCGTCGTCCCGCGCCGCGGGCGCGACTGCTCCGGTGCGCACCCTCGTCAGCGCCTCGCGAAGCGCCTGGGCGTTCTCCTCGACCGTGCGATCCGGTGCCAGCGCGACGGCCGCCGCGAGCCCGGCCTGCTGGCTGGTGGTCGGCGCCACGAGCACCTGCTTGTCGGACAGCTGCGCCGCGTGCTCGGCCGCCATGATCACGTTGGTGCTGTTCGGCAGGACGACGACCTCCTCGGCCGGCACCTCGTGGATCGCGGCGAGCAGATCGTAGGTGGAGGGGTTGAGCGTCGGGCCGCCGTCGACCGTGTGCACGCCGAGCTCGCGGAACATCTCGGCCAGCCCGTCGCCGCTGACGACCGCCACGGCGCCGCAGCGCGCCGCGGGCGCCTCGCGCGCCGCGCTTCCCGGTGCCTCGGCGTCGCCCGCCTGCTCCTGCTCGCCCGGCTCGAGGCGCTCGCCGGCCATCTGCGCCAGGCGCGCGTCGCGCTCGCCGACCTGCAAGCGCATGTCGGCGACGTCCAGGCGCGAGACCTCTCCGGCGCTCGCGAAGACCGCCGTCGCCAGCTCGGGCTCGTCGGTGTGCAGGTGGACCTTCAGTGTCCGCGTGTCGCCGACGACCAGCACCGAGTCCCCGAGCTCCTCGAGCGGCTCGATGAAGCGCCCGGGGCTCAGCCCGCTGCCGGTGACCGCGAAGTTGGTGCAGAAGCGATATGTGGCCGAGGTGTGCTCCGGGTGGCTGATCCTCGCGGGCGCGTGATGGTCGAGCTCCGGCGGCTCGTCGCCGCGCAGGGCGGCGACCATCCCCGCGAACATGATCGTCAGCCCGTAGCCGCCGGCGTCGACGACGCCCGCTTCGCGCAGCTCGGCCAGCAGCTCGGGCCCTCGCTTGACCGAATCCTGGCCCGCGACGACCGCCCGCTCGAGCGCGGCGGCGATCGCCTCGTCCTGCTCGAGCGGCTCGGTGGCCGGTCCGAGCTTGGGGTTCCCCGGGCTGTGTGCGACGTCGGTGACGATCTTGTGCGCCATCTCGCGCGCGACCGTCAGGATCGTGCCCTCGGCCGGTTCGCGCACCGAGGAGTAGGCCCGGTCGGCGGCGTTCGCGAGCGCCGCGCCGATCAGCGTCGCGTCGATCAGTTGGCCGGGCCGCGAGACGAGCTCCTCGGCCGCGCCGCGGATCAGCTGCGAGAGGATCACGCCGGAGTTGCCGCGCGCGCCGAGCAGCGCCGCGCGGGCGACCGACTGCACGATCTGATCACGGCCGATCTCATCGATCGTGAGGCCCTCGCCGGGGCCCTGCAGGCGGTCCAGCTCCTCGAGCACCGCGCGCAGGGTGAGCGCCATGTTGTCGCCGGTGTCGCCGTCGGCGACGGGGAACACGTTCAGGTCGTTGACCTCCTCGCGACGCGATTCCAGGTGCGCGAGCGCGCCCGCGACGGCGGCGCGGAAGCGGACCAGATTGGTATCGGTCACGGCGACAGCTCTATCACCTTCACCGGGCGGCGTGCCCTGCGACCGCGCTGCGGTGGACGGATCGACGCCGAGCGACGCCCTCAGAGGGCCTTCATGACCTTGCCGGCTTTCAGGCAGCGCGTACACACGTAGACCCGCTTGGGGGCCTTGCCGACCATGATCCGCACCTTCTGCAGGTTCGGATCGAAGCGCCGCTTGGTGGCGACCATCGAGTGGCTGCGGCTCTGGCCGAACGCCGGCCCCTTGCCGCAGCTGTGACACACCTTGGCCATCGGGGCAGTCTAGCCGTTGGAAAGCTCGCTTCGCAGCGCCGCCATGCGCAGCACCACCTCGGCCGCGTGGCGTCCCTGATCGCGATTGTCGCCGCCGGAGCGCGCCAGCGCCTGCTCCATCGTCGCGCACGTGAGCACGCCGAACGCGCACGGCACGCCGGTGTCCAGCTGCACCCGCATGACACCCGCAGCGGCCTGGGCGCAGACGAACTCGTAGTGGTCGGTCTCGCCGCGAATCACAGCTCCGAGGCAGGCGACCCCCTGGAAGCGACCCGAACGCGCGGCGTAGCTGGCGGCCAGCGGCAGCTCGAACGCGCCAGGCACGTCGAACACCTCGAGGACGTGATCGCCGTCCTCCGCAAACGCCTCCATCGCCCCCGTCAAGAGCCGTTCGGCGAGCTCCCCGTAGAAGCGCCCGACGGCGATCGCGAAGGAGCCGCTCATCGCCCCCCGCGCTCGTCGGCGCGATCCGCGGCGCCGGCGCGATCCGCGGCGACGGCGCGGTCGTGCGCGACGATCGGGTCCTCGGAGACGGCGCGGTCCGCGGAGACGGCGCGGTGCTCGGCGATGGCCCGGTCGTGCTCGCGCTCGGCGTGCAGCAGCTCCTCGTCGAGGTTCAGGCCCTGGTGGTGCAGCGTGTGCCCCATCCGCTGGGCCTTCGTGCGCAGGTAGGCTTCGTTGTGCGCGTTGGGGGCGTGCTCGATCGGGATCTGGGCGCTGACCGACAGCCCATAGCCCTCGAGGCCCTTGATCTTCTTGGGGTTGTTCGTGAGGATGCGGATCGAGCTGAGCCCGAGGTCGGCGAGGATCTGGGCGCCGATCCCGTAGTCACGCAGGTCGGCGGGCAGCCCGAGCCGCTCGTTCGCTTCGACCGTGTCCAGGCCGTCCTCCTGCAGTCGATACGCGCGCAGCTTGTTCAACAGGCCGATCCCGCGCCCCTCCTGGGAGAGATACAGGAGCACGCCCTGGCCCTCGCGCTCGATCATCGACAGGGCGGAGTTCAGCTGCTCGCCGCAGTCGCAGCGCAGCGAGTGGAACACGTCGCCGGTGAGGCACTCCGAGTGCACCCTCACGAGCACGTCGGGCTGCCCGGCCACCTCGCCCTTGACGAGCGCCACGTGATGCTTGTCATCGACGAGCGAGCGGTAGCCGACCGCGTCGAAGTCGCCGAACGTGGTGGGCAGGCGCGTCGCGACGACACGCTCGATCAAGCGGTCGTTGCGCCGGCGGTAGGCGATCAGGTCGGCGATCGTGACCATCTTCAAGTCGTGCCGCGCGCAGTAGTCGGCCAGGTCCGGCACGCGCGCCATCGAGCCGTCCTCGTTCATCACCTCGCAGATCACGCCCGCCGGGATCAGCCCGGCCAGGCGTGCCAGGTCGACGCTCGCCTCGGTGTGGCCGGTGCGCTCGAGCACACCGCCCGTCCGGGCCTTGAGCGGGAACACGTGGCCCGGCTGCACCAGGTCCCGGGGCCGCGAGGCCGGGTCGATGGCGACCTGGATCGTGTGGGCGCGGTCG
>DATHGU010000067.1:0-4246 GCA_035317495.1 Solirubrobacteraceae bacterium | reverse complement strand
CGCGCTCGGGGGCGATCCCCACGACGCCGGTCGGACCCTCGGCGAACACGAGCAGCGCGGCGGCCAGCGATCCGCGATCCGCGCCCACCGTCATCGCCGCTTCATCGGCCGCGAGCTCGGCCAGGGTGCAGTAGCGCTCGCGCAGGTGGCGCATCACCGGCAGGAAGAACAGACAGTCGCTGAGAACCTGGACGGTCAGGATGCGCAGCGGGTCGCGGCGATGGCAGTGGTGTGTCTCGTGCTCGATCACGGCCGAAAGCTCCCGGTCCTGGACGGTCTGTAGCGCGGCGCTCGACAGGTAGACCCGTGGCCGCAGCAACCCGGCGCAGAACGCCTCGGGGGACTCGTGGGCGAACACGGTGACGGGCGTGCCGCGGTAGGCGGTCTCATATTGCACGGGCAGCCGTGAGAGCACCCTTCGCTGGGCGCGGTACTGGCGCACCATCGAGCGAACTGCCAGGCCGAGCACGGACAGGCCGATCCCGGCGAGCGCCAGCACGGCTGCCGAGATCAGCGTCTGCCCGGAGAAGACGACTTCCTGGCAGGCTTGCAGCAGTGTGGCGGCCGAGGGCGCCCCCAGGCTGAGCGACCGCACCGCCACCAGGACGGCGAGCATCGCGACGGCGGCGCCGGCTGCGCCGAGCACGAGGCTGACGCGGTAGAAGCGCCTGGCGCTACGCACCGCGCGCCAATCGCCGCAGCGCCTTGGCGCGTGCGGGGTCGAGCTTGCCGATCTCTTTGGCGAAGTGAACGAGCGCGACCTCACCGAACTCGTCGACGAGCGCTCCAACCTCCTGCTGGGCGCGCGCGCGCTGGAACTCCTCGCGCGTCAGGCGCGGCCAGTAGGCATCCGTGCGGCCCTCGCGCTCGCGGTGCAGCAGACCCTTGCGCGCCAAGCGCGCCATGATCGTCATGTAGGTCGTGTACGCGCGATCTTTGCGGCGCTTCTTGTTCAGCGCCTCCATCACGGCGCGGACATTCGTGCGGCCCTGGCGCCAGACCTCCTCCATGACCTCGCTCTCCAGCTCGAACAATGCTGGGGGCGCAGGGGCAGAACTCATCCCGCAAGCGTATCCCGGGCGCCAGCAGTCGTCACGCCGATCGCCCTGCCCGCGATGGCGGGCTCGCTCTGATCCGCGTCGGACCGGGAGTCCTCGAGGCTCTCGATCTGCGTGCCGAGACGCTCGTGCTCCTCGCGCAGATCGTCGAGCGTCGCCGGCGAGACCGGCGGCGCCTCCTTGGAGCGTGAGCCTCGTGCCATGAACCACATCATCGCGCCCATGCCAACCGGACACGCCAACGCGCACAGGGCAAGAAGTGGAGTGGCCGAGGCGAGGATTGCGCTAGCCATGCTTACCTCCTAGGTGAATTACGATGCCGCATAGTAGTTATGCAGCATAGTAGATGACCGCTCGCCTCGGGCCGACTCATTGGCCGCTCGTGCTGGTCGCCTTGGGAGCGAGGCAGCTTTGTTCAAGCTGGCCCGGCTCAGTGTTTCCCGGTGGCCGCGACCGGCGGGCGAATCTCAAGCGGTCGATTGAACGCGCCCCACTCCTGGGTCATGAAGTGCCCGGCGGTGATCATGCGCAGGCGCAGAAGCCGCTGGTGGGTGAGGTCGAGGCGCAGGCGAAGCCACACGGGGCCAATGCCCTGAAGCTCGCTCACCGTCGCGATGACCGCGACGGTGCCCGTCGCGGTCCGCTCGAGGTCCATCAGGCGCGGGTTTCGCGCATAGGAGGTCCACCACCCGAGATAGCTGCCGGCCGCGAAGGTGCCGCCGCCGCCGTATTGGCTCAGCGTCCAGCGCCGCTGAGGAGCCGAGCGCTGCCACTCCTTCGAGCCGATGATGACGGTCTCACCGAGCAGCCTGGAGCCCCGCCTGAGCGTGAAAGCGAAACGGTCGGGCGCCTGTAGCTGGTAGTCGGTGATGTTCGCCACGGTTGGTCCGCCGCGCAGCGTCTCGTGGATGCGCACGTCGCGCAAGGCGAGCTGTCCGGGCTCGACGTGGGCGAGCAGACGCCGGGCGAGCGCGTCCGAGCGCTCGCGCCAGCGCACCGGCAGGCGTGCGGTGTAGTCGTGGCCGTGGTCTTCGACCTGCACCGTGAGCACGGCTGGCGCGCGCGCGAGCTGTGCGGTGGCACATCCCACGCCGCAGCGCGCCGTGATGGTGGCGCCGGGGATGCGTATGGGGACATCGAGGGGCCGCTCGTCGGTCCTGAGCGTGTGCAGGCGCAGGCGCAGGCCGCCGCCTGGAAGATGCGTGACCCACGCCGCGACGATCAGCGGCCCGGCCTGCTCTGCGACGGACAGTTCATCCGCCGCGACGGCCGCGCTGAGCGCCCGCGGCAGGCCCGGCGCCGTGATCGCCTTCGGCGCTGCCGCGCGCGTCGTGGGTTGGCCGCGCGGCGGCGGGAAGGCGACGAGCACGCCGGCGGCGAGCGCCACGCCGGCCCCGATCAGCGGCTCGCTGGCGAGCAGCCGCCAGTGTCCGCGTTCAAGCTCCGGCGGCGGATGGAGATCGACGGCCAGCAGCCGCGGGCGAAGCCTGACCGCGTGTGCGTAGCTCGCCAGCGCGATCGAGCCGACGAGCGTGACCTTCACCAGCAGCACTTGCCCGTAGCCATCCTGCCAGAGCGCCTGCAGCGAGTCGAGCTCGATCACGGCGTTCAGCAGCCCGGCAGCGGCAAGGGTCAGAAAGGCGGGCAGCGCGACGCGCCCGAAGCGCGCGAGCACGTCCTCCATCAGCGCCCGCCGCGCCCGCCCGTCGAGCTGTCGCAGCCGGGGCAGCCAGGCCCACGCGATCTGCGCGATGCCGCCGAGCCACAGCGACGCCGCCAACAGATGCACGAGGTCGCTCGCGAGCGCGAGCACCCGTGGATCGGCCGCATTCGCGTGGCCGGAGAGCGCGAGGGCACCCAGCGCGGCGACGACCAGCACGCTCGAGCGCCCCACCGCCCGTCGCGCCGCGAGGCCGGTCGCGAGCAGCAGCGCGGCGAGCATCGCCACACGCGCCTCGCCGGCGATGTTCGTGAAGAAGTAGGCGTGCAGAGCGTGAGCGCTCAGGCTCCCCGCGGCGTTCGCGGCGTCGGCGAGGCTCGTGAACACGCCGGCGATGACGGCGACCGCGCCCACCGTGACGGTGTGCCGCCACAGTCGCTGCGCGCTCGCGAGCGCGACGCCCCCGTCGGTCGGCTCGGGGATCAGCCAGGCGGCGGGTTCGCGTCCGCGCGCCAGCAGCACGGCGACGAGCACGCCGCCGCAGAAGACGATCAGCGCGGCATCGAAGACGCCGCGCAGCAGCGCACGCAGCCAGCCCGTCCCGCCGAGCGGGCTCGCCTGGGCCTGCGTCGCCCCTCGCGGGGCGCTCGACTGGACCCCGAAGTAGTAGGTGCCGTCGAGGGCATGACCGTCGTCGGCCGAGACGCTGTGCCAGCGCGCTTGATAGATACCGCGCGCCAGGCGCGCAAATGGCCGTGCGACGAGCCTCCTGGCCCCCGCTGCGATCCCGACGCGGAGACGCACAGCGTGGCCGCCGGGTCCGGCCACGGTCAGGCTACTCAGCTGCGGGTTCAGCGGCTCGCCGAAGGTGGCGGTGATCCGTGCCGGCGATGAGCTGAGCTGCTGGCCCGGCGCCGGCTGGGACTGCACGAGAATCGCGTGTGCAAACGCGCCCGAAGGAGCCCCGAGCGCCAGCGCGCACACCATCGCCGCCAGGACCGGCGCCCCGGTCCGCCGGCGGCTGCCTCCTGAGCTCACACGCTCTGGAAGAAGTTGAGATGGAGCCCGCCGAGCAGGTGCTGAGCCTCGATGTTCAGCCGGAACAGCTCACCGGTCATCACCAACACGCCCATCGCGATGAGCACGACGCCGGCGCCGAGCTGGATCGCGGCGTAGTGGCGCTTGAAGAAAGCGAACCCCCGTGTGGCGGTGTTGAACGCCACCGCCGAGAACAGGAACGGCAAGGCCAGTCCGGCGGAGTAGACGGCGAGCAAGAGCGCCCCCTGCCCCGTGCCTTGCTGGGTGGAGACGAGGCCGAGGATCGCTCCGAGCGTTGGCCCGACGCAGGGCGTCCAGGCGATCGCGAACGCGGCGCCGGCAAGGATCGGGCCGCCGCTGCCGGCGCGCTCGATCAGCCCGCCCGGGCGCCAGTCGCGATTCAGGCGCACGACGAACACCGACCCCGCGAACAACAGACCCATCGCGATGATCGTCGCTCCGGCGATCTTGCTCAAAAGCGGCTGGTTGT
>DATHGU010000066.1:0-7611 GCA_035317495.1 Solirubrobacteraceae bacterium | reverse complement strand
CACGAGGTTCGCCAACAGGCCGGCGCCGAAGCCGCCGTCGAACGAGCCGACCCTCGGTCCGACCTGCCCGAAGCGCGCGTTGTCCGCGGCGATCGTCAGGTCGCACACGAGATGAAGCACGTGTCCGCCGCCGATCGCGTAGCCGGCGACCATCGCCACGACCGGCTTCGGCAGGCGGCGGATCTGCACGTGCAGGTCGGTCACGTGAAAGCGCCCCACGCTCGCGCTGGCCGATCGTTGATCGGTCGCCTCGTCGTCGGCCACGTAGCCGGAGTCCCCGCGCACGCGCTGGTCGCCCCCCGAGCAGAACGCGTCGGTGCCCTCGCCCGTCAGCACGATCGCGCCGATCAGGGTGTCCTCGCGCGCGTCCTCGAGCGCGCGCGAGATCTCCACAATCGTGCGCGGGCGAAACGCGTTCCTGACCTCGGGACGGGCGATCGTGATCTTCGCGATTCCCTCCTCCGGCGCGGCCGACTTCTCGTAGCGGATGTCCGTGTAAGGCTCGCCGCCGGCCGGCGCGCCGTCTGTCCAGGTAACGTTCATCGCGGGAAGGCTAGCCTGTGGGCCATGCTGGTCGAGGCATGGCTGACTCGGGCCGCGGCGGCTCGTCCCGATCGCACCGCGCTGGACACCCCCGGGGGCGCCTGCTCGTACGACGAGCTGCTGGCGAGCGCTCGTGTCGCGGCCGAGGAGCTGGACGAGCGGGGGGTGGTGGTGGGCGAGCGCGTCGCGATCGCGCTGCCGGCGGGGCTCGAGTTCGCCCACGCCATGCATGCGTGCCTGCTGCTCGGCGCCGTCGCCGTGCCCCTCGACCTGCGCCTGTCGGCGGGCGAGCGCGCGACGATCGCAGCCGGCTGCGGCGCGGTCGTCGACGAGCCGCTGCGGAGTGCGGGTGCGCCGCTCGAGGGTCCGGCCCGGCCGTGGGCTCGGGCCCGGCACGACCTCGACGCGACCGCCGTCGTCATCCACACCTCCGGCACGAGCTCGGCCCCCAAGCCGGTCGAGCTGACGTACGGCAACCTCCTGTGGAGCGCGCTCGGCTCGGCCGTCGCCCTCGACCTCGATCCGCGCGAGCGATGGCTGTGCGCGCTGCCTCTATCGCACGTGGGCGGGCTGTCGATCCTGATCCGCTCGGCGATCTACGCGACGACCGCCGTCGTGCACGAGCGCTTCGAGACCGAGCGCGTCCTGCACGCCCTGCGCGAGCACGACGTCACGCTTGTGAGCCTCGTCGCGACGACCCTCTCGCGGCTGCTCGACGCCGGCCTCGAGCGCCCGCCCGCGCTGCGCTGCGCGCTGACCGGCGGCGGCCCGGTGCCGGCCGCGCTCGTGCGTCGCGCGAGCGCGGCGGGCGTGCCCGTCAGCCTGACGTATGGCCTCACCGAGAGCTGCTCGCAGGTCACCACCACGCCAGCTGCCGCGATCGCACGGGGCGATCGAGCGGCCGGCCCGCCGCTGTTCTGCACGCGCGTGTGCTGCGAGGCCGACGGGGAGATCCTCGTCGCCGGCCCGACCGTCGCGCCCGGCGCCGGCGGCCCCGACGGTTGGCTGCACACGGGCGACCTCGGCGCTTTCGACGAGCACGGCCGGTTGTCGGTGACCGGGCGCAGGGCCGACACGATCGTCAGCGGCGGGGAGAACGTGTCGCCGAGCGAGGTCGAGGCGGTGCTCGAGGGCCACCCCGGCGTGCTCGAGGCGGCTGTCGTCGGTCGTTCCGACGGAGAGTGGGGGGAGGCCGTCACGGCGATCGTCGTCGGCCGCTCCGATCCGCCGCCGGACGGCGAGGAGCTGCGCGCGCATTGCGCGCGGGCGCTCGCGCCGTACAAGGTCCCCAAGCGCTTCGAGCCGCGCGCCGAGCCGCTGCCGCGCACGCGCTCGGGCAAGCTGCTGCGCACGGAGCTGCGATGAGCCCGGACGACGGCTCGAGCAGCTGGGACCCGAACGCCCACCGCGAGGCGATCCTGCAGGGGTGGGAAGCGGCCGCCGCCGGCTGGGTGCGCAGCCAGGACCTGCTGCGCGAGTTCGGCGCGCCGGTGTCGCACTGGATGATAGACGCGATCGCGCCGCAACCCGGCCAGCGGGTACTCGAGCTGGCGGCGGGGCTCGGCGAGACCGGCCTGCTCGCCGCCGAGCTCGTCGCGCCCGTCGGCGGCGCGATCGTCTCCGACCAGGCCGAGGCGATGCTGGCCGGGGCGCGCGAGCGCGCGTCGGAGCTCGGCCTGAGCAACATCGAGTTCCAGGTGCTGAACGCCGAATGGATCGACCTGCCGGTGGCGAGTGTGGACGCGGTGCTGTGTCGCTGGGGATACATGCTGATGGCCGATCCCGCGGCGGCGCTCGGCGAGACGCGCCGCGTGCTGCGCTCCGACGGGCGCCTCGCGATGGCCGTGTGGGACGCGCTCGAGCGCAACCCGTGGGCGCAGCTGCCCGCGCTCGAGCTCGGCGAGCGGGGCCTCAGCGCGCCCGCCGCACCGGGCACGCCCGGGCCGTTCGCGCTGGGCAGCTCCGAGCGCGTGCATGAACTGCTCGAGCAGGCCGGCTTTGCCGAGGTGCGCGTCGAGGCCGTCGACCTGTCGCGCCGTGACGGCAGCTTCGAGCAGTTCTGGGAGACGACTCTCGACCTCTCGCGCGTCTTCCACGACACCGTGCTGGCGCGCCCGCAGAAGGAGATCGAGCAGATCCAGACAGCCCTGCGCGCGCGCTTCGCGCCTTTCGAAGCCGCCGACGGAAGCCTGGACATCCCCGCCCGCACGCTCGTCGCATCCGCCTCCGCCTGAGTCGGATAGCCTGCGCGGTCGGATGATCTACGACGACGACGCAGACCTCACGCTTCTCGACGGCAAGACCGTCGCAATCATCGGCTACGGCTCGCAGGGCCACGCGCACGCGCTCAACCTGAAGGACTCCGGGGTGGACGTCGTCGTCGGTCTGCGCGAGGACTCCGCGTCGGTCGCCAAGGCTCGCGAGCAGGGCCTCGAGGTGCTGTCGGTCGTCGAGGCCGCCAGCCGCGGCGACCTCGTGATGATCCTGCTCCCGGACGAGCGTCATCACGATATCTGGGAGCAGGAGATCCGCGACGGGATCGCCGAGGGCAACATGATCCTGTTCGGCCACGGCTTCTCGATTCACTACAAAGAGGTCACCCCGCCGCCCGGCGTCGACGTCGGCATGATCGCGCCGAAGGGCCCCGGCCACCTGGTCCGCCGCCAGTTCACCGAAGGCAGCGGCGTGCCCGGGCTGATCGCCGTCGAGCAGGACGCGACGGGCAACGCGCGCGCGCTCGCGCTTGCCTACGCCAAGGGGATCGGCTGCACGCGCGGCGGCGTCATCGAGACGAGCTTCAAGGACGAGACCGAGACAGACCTGTTCGGCGAGCAGGCCGTCCTCTGCGGCGGCGCCTCCGAGCTCGTGCAGGCCGGCTTCGAGACGCTCGTCGACGCGGGCTACGACCCCGAGATGGCCTACTTCGAGTGCCTGCACGAGCTCAAGCTGATCGCCGATCTGATGTACGAGAAGGGACTCGCGGGCATGCGTTTCTCGATCTCCAACACGGCCGAGTACGGCGATTACACGCGCGGCAAGCGCGTGATCACCGACGAGACCCGCGCGGCCATGCGCCAGATCCTCAAGGAGATCCAGGCCGGCGACTTCGCGCGCGAGTGGATCGCCGAGAACCGCGCCGGGCAGGAGAACTTCCTGCGCATGCGCGCCGAGCAGGCCGACACGCAGGTCGAGCACGTCGGCAGCGAGCTGCGCTCGCACATGGACTGGATCAAGCCGTCCTTCTAGGCAGCGCCGGCCGTCTTGCTCGCGTACCTCTTCTGGCACCGCCCTCGACAGGGGGTGGCGGTCGACTCCTACGAGCAGGACCAGCTCGCCTTTCACCGCTCGCTGTGCCGCAAACCCCCCTTCGGGTTTCTCGGCTCGGCGCTCTTCCGCCTGCCCGACGTGCCCTGGCTCGCTCCGAGCGGGCCCGGCAACGGGTATGAGGACTGGTACCTGCTCGAGGACTTCGCGGCCCTCGGGGTGTTGAACGAGGCGGCCGTTGGCCGCGGTCACGCAAGCGTGCACGCCCGCGCGGCGCGGCGCGTTGGCGAGGGGGCGGGCGGACTTTACGGGCTGCACGAGGGAAACCGCGCCCAGCTCGCCGAGGACTCCCTGGGACCGGCGCTCGTGGCGGTGTGGGTCGCTCGTGCTCCCGGCTCGGCCGAGCTCGCCCTCGGGAGCCTGCTCGCCGATGGCGCCGATCCGCAGCGCGCGAGCCTCTGGCGCCGGCGCCTCGTGCTCGGTCCGGCGCCCGAGTTCTGTCTGTTGGCCGACCACGTACCTGCGGGCGCCGCGTCCGGTCGCTTGCCGCAAGGTTGGAGTGCGCAGGCCGTCTCGCGCGAGTCGCTCTGGCAGGGGTGAGCAGCAAGGCGACCGCCGGTGCCCGTTCGCTACACTCGCGTCACCCGTCGCGACTGGCGCCTGAGGTGGAGTTGACCACCGGGAAGCGATGGGCATCTGCGCCGCGCGCCTGGGCACCCTCAGATCATCGACATTCCCTCGAGGTCCGACCGAGCGAGGAGCCCAAAATGACGCCGAGCAGCCCCACAGCAGAGACGCAACTGGTCCTCCCCGACGAGCTCAAGCCGCTGGACGGTCGCTTCGGCTGCGGGCCGTCGAAGGTGCGGCCCGAGGCGCTCGCCGGTCTAGTCGACGCGGGCGGCGCGGTGATGGGCACCTCGCACCGCCAAAAGCCCGTCAAGGCGCTCGTCGGCGAGATTCGCGCAGGGCTGCGCGAGCTGTTCGCGGCGCCCGACGGCTACGAGGTGGCACTGGGCAACGGCGGCACGACGGCCTTCTGGGACGCCGCCGCGTGCGGGCTGATCCGCGAGCGCTCGCTGCACCTGTCCTTCGGCGAGTTCTCGCAGAAGTTCGCGACGGTCAGCGCCGGTGCGCCCTTCCTGGCCGAGCCGCTCGTCATGTCGGCCGACCCCGGCGACGCGCCCGATCCGGGCGGCGTCGGGCCGGCCGCGTCCGAGGCGGGCGCGGACGCCGTCGCGTGGGCGCACAACGAGACCTCTACTGGCGTCATGACGCCGGTCGTACGCCCGGCGGGCGCCGGCGATGCACTGGTATTGATCGACGCGACTTCCGGCGCAGGTGGCCTTCCAGTCAATGTAACTCAGGCGGATGCCTATTACTTCGCGCCGCAGAAGAGCTTCGCCGCCGACGGCGGGCTGTGGGTCGCGCTGCTGAGCCCCGCAGCGCAGGAGCGGATCGCTCAGCTCGACGGGTCCGATCGCTGGATCCCCGCGTTCCTCTCGCTGCAGACGGCGCTCGAGAACTCGCTGAAAGACCAGACGTACAACACGCCCGCGGTCGCCACGCTGTTCCTGCTCGCCGAGCAGCTCCGCTGGATGCTCGACAACGGTGGGCTCGACTGGTGCGTTGGGCGCACGAGCGAGTCCTCGCAGCTGCTGTACGGCTGGGCCGAGCGCAGCGGCTACGCCACGCCGTTCGTGCAGGACCCCGCCAAGCGCTCGCTGCTCGTCGGCACGATCGACTTCGACGAGCGGATCGACGCGGCGCGGATCGCGGCGACGCTGCGCGCCAACGGGATCGTCGACGTCGAGCCGTACCGCAAGCTGGGGCGAAACCAGCTGCGCGTCGGCATGTTCCCGGCCGTCGACCCGGGCGACGTGCAGGCGCTCACGGCATGCGTCGACTGGATCGTCGAGAGGATCTCGTCGTGAACGCCGCAGCGAACGGCGGCGAGGGCGAGCCGCGCTTGAGGGTTCTCGTGAAGGAGAAGATCGGCGACTCCGGCGTCGATCTGCTGCGCGAGCACTTCGACGTCGAGGTCGGCGTCGATTGGAGCGACGAGCAGCTCGCCGAGCGGATCGGCGACTACCACGGCATCCTGATCCGCTCGGCCACGAAGATGACCCCCGAGCTGATCGAGCGGGCGCAGAGGCTGCGCGTGATCGGGCGCGCGGGCGTGGGCGTGGACAACGTCGACGTCGACGCGGCGACCAAGCGGGGGATCGTCGTCGCCAACGCGCCGCAATCGAACGTCGTGACCGCCGCCGAGCACACGATGGCGCTGCTGCTGGCGCTCGCGCGCAACATCCCGCAGGCGCACCAATCGCTGCTCGAAGGGAAATGGGATCGCTCGAAGTTCTCCGGCGTCGAGCTGTACGAGAAGACGCTGGGGATCGTCGGCTTCGGGCGGATCGGCCAGCTCGTGGCGCACCGCGCGCGCGGCTTCGGCATGCGCGTGCTCGCGTTCGACCCGTTCGTCAGCGCCGAGCGCTACCGCGAGCTGGGCGTGGAGATTGCGGCCGACAGCGACGAGCTGTACGCACAGGCCGACTTCATCACCGTGCACCTGCCGAAGACGCCCGAGACGGAGGGCTGGCTGGACGCGCACGCGTTCGCGAAGATGCGCGACGGCGTTCGCATCCTGAACGTCGCGCGCGGCGGGCTGATCGACGACGCCGCGCTGAAGGACGCGCTCGACTCTGGCAAGGTCGGCGGCGCGGCGCTCGACGTGTTCCCGGCCGAGCCGATGACCGACTACCCGCTGTTCGACGGCTATCCGAACGTCGTCGTCACGCCGCACCTCGGCGCCTCGACCGCCGAGGCGACCGACCGCGCCGGCTACCAGAGCGCCGAGCAGGTCGTCGCCGCGCTGACCGGGGGCGTAGTCTCGACGGCCGTCAACATCCCGTCGATCGGCGCGGAGGACATGGAGGTACTCGGGCCGTTCCTGCCGCTCGCCGGCCAGCTCGGGCGGCTGGCGATGGCGCTCGCCGAGGGCAGCTCCGTCGAGCGGATCGAGGCCGCCTTCATGGGTCGGATCGCCGACTTCGACACCCGCCTGTTGACGCTCGCGGTGATCGGCGGAGCGTTGCAGGGACGCACCGAGGAGCAGGTCAACCTCGTCAACGCCCCGAGCATGGCCGAGGAGCGGGGGATCATCGTCGAGGAGAAGTCCGTGTCGGAGGCGCAGGACTTCAACGAGCTGATCCGCGTGACGGTCGTAGCCGGCGGCGAGCGGGTGGCGGTCGCCGGCACCGGCATCGGCCCGAAGCAGGACCCGCATCTGGTCGAGGTTCAGGGCCGGCGCCTGACGATCGAGCTCGCGCCGCACGTCACCGTCTTTCGCTACGAGGACCTGCCCGGCATGATCGGACGCGTCGGCACGATCTTCGGCGCGCACGGCATCAACATCTCCTCGGCCGCCGTCGGCCACACGCCGGACGGCGATGGCGACGACGGGGCAGCGGGCGGCCAGCGGCTCGCGGCGATGGTCGTCACGACCGACGCCGCCGTGCCGGACGCCGTCGTGCAGGAGATCGTCGCCTCGGAGGGCTTTGTCAACGGCTGGTCGGTCGACCTCGGCTGACGAGCACTTGGCGCGACGGCCGAGCTATTAGCAGTCACTAACCAAATCGAGTAGGGTGTCGTCGATGCGGGCGGTCGTCATCACCAAGCACGGCGGGCCGGGGGTGCTCGAGGTGCAAGAGCAAGCTGATCCGCAGCTCGGACCGGGCGAGGTGCGGATCGACGTCGCCGCGGCGGGGATCAACTTCGCCGACGTCATGGCGCGCATGGGTCTCTACC
>DATHGU010000065.1:0-8863 GCA_035317495.1 Solirubrobacteraceae bacterium | reverse complement strand
CGCGCTGTGCCCGGGCGTTCGCTTCGTCGTCGCCCACGGTCAGATGGGCGAGGGCGAGCTGGAGGCGGTCATGATGGACTACCTGCGCGGCGGCGCCGACGTGCTGGTTTGCACGTCGATCATCGAGTCGGGCATCGACATACCGCACGCCAACACGCTGGTCGTCGAGCACGCGGACACCTTCGGGCTGGCGCAGCTCTACCAGATCCGCGGGCGCGTGGGACGCAGTCGCGAGCGCGCTTATGCCTACCTGCTGTACGACTCCGCGCAGGCGCTGACCGAGGAGGCCGCGCAGCGCCTCTCGGCGCTGTCGGACTACACCGAGCTGGGCGCGGGCTTTCAGATCGCGATGCGCGACCTGGAGATCCGTGGGGCCGGCAACCTGCTCGGCGACGAGCAGTCCGGGCACGTGGCTGCGCTCGGCTTCGAGCTGTACATGCAGATGCTCGACGAAGCCGTCGGCGAGGCCGAGCGCCGCGCCGGGGCCTCGGAGAATGGCGATCGCGCCGAGGCCGAGCACGAGCCCGTCCGTCTTGACGTGAACGTCGACGCGTACGTGCCGGCCGCCTACATCCCCTACGAGCAGGCGAAGATAGACGTGCACAGGCGAGTCGCCGGAGCGCGCGAGGTCGCCGAGGTGGAGCGCCTGCGCGAGGAGCTCGAGGACCGCTTCGGGCCGCTGCCCGAGCCGCTCGAGAACCTGCTCGCGCTACAGCGAGCGCGAATCAAGTTCGGCCAGGCCGGCGCCCGCACGGTCAGCTTCCGCGGCGACCGCCTGGCTGTCGTGCCGATCCAGCTCGACTCGCGCCGCGCGAGGCGCCTGCGAGAGGAGCTCCCGGAGGCGCTGTACGAGTCCGGGCGGGCGCAGATGTCGCTGCGGGTTCCAAGGGATGGAAAGGAGCGCTTCCCGACGGTTGTCAAGGCGGCAGACGTGCTGTTGGCGGTAATCCGCGAGGCGGCTTAAGAGGGTCATTAGGCGCTCGTTACGCACGCCTTTGGTTGTTTCCGCTAGAGTGCCCGCGTCGTGCCCAAAGCATCTCGCTTCATACCGGCGCTTGGCGCCGTTTTGTTTGCCCTCGTGGGTCTCGCCGCGTGCGGCGGCATTCCCGGCAACGCGGTCGTTTCGGTCGATGGAAAATCGATCACGAAAGACACCTTCGCTCATTGGATGGGCGTGGCGGGGGCCTCGAGCTCGCAGGGCGCCAAGCCGGCCATTCCGCAACCGCCGAAGTACACCGCTTGCATCGCCAAGTTGGCGGCGAGCGCGCCGAAACCGGCCAAAGGGCAGAAAGCGCCTACCCAGGCTCAGCTGAAGTCGCAATGCGAACAGCAGTACAAGACGCTGCAACAGGAGGTGCTCGGATTCCTGATCTCCTCGGAATGGGTGATCGGGGAAGCGAAGTCGCTGGGCGTGAAGATCACCGACAAGGAAGTCAAGAAGCAGTTCGAAAAAATCAAGAATCAGCAGTTCCCGAAAGCGGCGGAATTCGAAAAGTTCCTAAAGAACTCCGGCCAGACGGTCTCCGACCTGCTGCTGCGCGTGAAGCTGAACCTGCTGTCCTCGAAAATCCAGCAGAAGATCGTCAAACGCAAGTCGAAAGTCACCCAGGCGCAGATCGCCAAGTACTACAAGGAAAACCCGAAACGCTTCGGTGTGGCGGAAAAGCGCACCCTGGGGCTGATCCTCACGAAGACCGAAGCGCAGGCCAAGAAAGCCAAGCAGGAAGTGCAGTCGGGCAAGAAATTCTCGAAGGTCGCCAAGGCCGTCTCGATCGACCCGACGAGCAAGGCGACCGGCGGTACGCAGGTGGGCGTCGTGAAAGGCCAGGAGGAGAAGACGCTCGACGCCGCCGCCTTCTCGGCCAAGAAGGGGGTCCTGTCGGGACCGATCAAGACGCCCTTCGGCTACTACATCTTCGAAGTTCAGGCGATCACGCCGGCAAGCCAGCAGACGCTCAAGCAGGCCGAATCGTCGATCAAATCGCAGCTCACCGCGACCCAACAGCAGTCGGCGCTGAGCAAGTTCGTCAAGGAATTCAAAAAGAAGTGGACCGCGAAAACCGACTGCCGCGCGGGCTTCGTCGTGGCGGACTGCAAGCAGTACAAAGCTCCCAAGACGAAGTCCGGCTCCACGTCGACCACCAAATAGGCCCCGCCCGGGCCTGCTCGACAGTGCCGACCGCGGCGCTTCTGCACGACGCGTGTAGGTTGCCGGCATGAGCCACGTCGATCGCGTCCACGCGCGGCAGATCCTCGACAGCCGTGGCAACCCGACGGTCGAGGTGGAGGTCGGGCTGCGCTCTGGTGCCCACGGCCACGCGGCAGTGCCCTCGGGCGCCTCGACGGGCGAGTTCGAGGCCACCGAGCTGCGCGACGGGGGGGAGGCGTGGCAGGGCAAGGGCGTGCAGCGTGCCGTGGCGAACGTCAACGGCGAGATCGCCGAGGCGTTGGCCGGCCTGGACGCGGCAGACCAGAAGGGCCTCGACGACGCGCTGATCGCGCTCGACGGCACGCCCAACAAGTCGCGGCTGGGCGCCAACGCGATCCTCGGCGTGTCGCTCGCGGCCGCGCACGCGCAGGCGGCCGAGGAGGGGTTGGCGCTGTGGCGCTATCTCGGCGGCGACGCCGCGCGCATCCTGCCCGTGCCGATGATGAACGTGCTCAACGGCGGGGCGCACGCGGACAACAAGGTCGACTTCCAGGAGTTCATGATCGTGCCGTGCGGCGCCCCGACCTTCTCGGAGTGCCTGCGGATGGGCGCCGAGGTGTTCCACGCGCTGAAGCGCACGCTGCACGAGCGCGGTCTCGGCACGGCGGTCGGCGATGAGGGCGGGTTCGCGCCGGACCTCAACTCGAACGAGGATGCGCTCAAGATGCTCGTCGAGGGCATCGAGGCGGCCGGCTACCGGCCGGGCGATGATGTCGCGATCGCGCTCGACCCGGCGGCGAGCGAGCTGTACGACGACGGCGCCTACGTGCTCGAGCACGAGGGGCGCTCGTTGAGCGCCGCCGAGCTGACCGACTACTGGTCCGAGCTCGTCGGCCGCTACCCGGTGGTTTCGATCGAGGACGGCATGGACGAGGAGGACTGGCAGGGTTGGAAGACGCTTACCGAGCGTGTCGGCGCCGGCGTGCAGCTGGTCGGCGACGACGTGTTCGTCACGAACACCGAGCGCCTGCGCCGCGGCATCGAGTCGGGCGTGGCGAACTCGATCCTCATCAAGGTCAACCAGATCGGCACGCTGAGCGAGACGCTCGAGGCGATCGCGATGGCTCGCGAGGCCGGCTACACAGCGGTCATGAGCCATCGCTCGGGTGAGACCGAGGACGTAACGATCGCCGACCTGGCGGTCGCCACCGGATGCGGGCAGATCAAGACCGGAGCGCCGTCGCGCTCGGATCGCGTGGCGAAGTACAACCAGCTGCTGCGCATCGAGGAGCAGTTGGGGCTCGACGCGCAGTTCCCCGGGCGCTCTGTCTTCCGCTAGGCGGCAGGAGGTTCGCGACCTGCCGCGAATGCGGTGGAGATGCATGAAGCCCTCGCCCCTCGAGCGCGTGCCGGCCCGTCCGCGGCGCCACGATCGAGCGCGTCCCGCAGGAGAGCCGGCCGCACGCCCGCGGCAGGCGCGCTGCCGCGGGTGCGCTGGGATCGCCTCGGCCGCCTGGCGATGCTGTGCGTGCTCGCGGCGCTGCTCTACCTGTACCTGAGCGCCGGAATCCACATGTACTCCTCGTGGGGGCAGGCGCGCAGCGAGCGCGCCTCGGTGAGCGTGATGGAACGCGAACACAAGACGCTCGTGCGCCAGCACGAGGCGCTGGCCAGGCAGGGAACGGTCGAAGCCGAGGCCCGCCGGCTGGGGATGAAGAAGACCAGCGAGCTGCAGTACGTGGTCAGCGGCCTTCCCGCGAACTGAACGCACGATGCGCGGCGAAGGCCCGCGAAGGCCCCGCCAAGGCCCCGCCAAGGCCCCGCGAGGGCCGCGCGAGGGCCCCGCGACGCGCTGAGGCGCCGCTGCGCGATCGATCGATCCGCGCAGGGCTCGCTGCTAGCCTCGCCGAGTGTCGTTCGAGAACGCCAACTACCAGTGGCAGCAGGGCGAGCGCCGCCTGCGCTCAGAGCCGCCCGAGCGCCGGCCGCGAATGGAGCGCGTGACGGACGCGCTCGTGGCCGAGCTGCGCAGGCGCCTGGGCGGGCGCTTCTCATCCGAGGAGCTCGTCGAGCTTTACGGCAGCGGCACCGGGTGGTGCCTGCAGGCGGCGATGAAGGCGGCACCCGAGGACCCCTGGGCGTGGGAGGCCGGCGTCGTGGTGGACGCGGCGTTCGGGCGCTATCTGCGGGAGGCCGCGGACTACGCCGGCGGGCGCCGAGAGATCGGCGCCTAGACGCGCCTGCGTCCGAGGACTGGCTCTAGTCGTCCTCGCCTGTGCGGCGGATGATGATGCAGTCCTCCTCCACGGCGACCTCGACCGGCCGGTGCCCGGCCCAGTGCTCGGCATAGATCGGGTTGTCCTGGATCGCCGGGTCGAGCCACAGGCCGTAGCCCTCCTCGCCATGGTCGAACGTCCCCTCCAGCGGGCCGGTGTTGCCGCCGCCCGACCGAGACCCGAGCACTCGCCGTCCACGGCCTCCGCGACGGCGGCGAGCGCGCGGGCGGGGCGCGTCGTCGTCGTCCTCCGAGTCGGACTGCTCGGCCTGCTCCTCCGCTTCGGCCTTGGCGCGCTCCGCCTCGATTTCGGCGGTCTCGAGCTCGGCGGCGATCAGCGCGTCGTCCTCGGCGCGCAGGTCGATCTCGTCCGGGTAATCCGCCGCTGGCGCGCCCTCCGTGGCGTCCTCCTCGACGAGATCGTTCTGGCGCTTGAACTGTTCGATGTCACGCACGCTGACCTCGAGCTGATGCGCGACCCATGCATCGGTGCGGCCCTGTCGGACCCAGGCACGGATCTGGTTGAGGCTCGGGCGCAGTGATTTACGAGGCATGGACGGCCCGGGAGACTAGCGCATCGCGCCGGGCGCGAGCCACGCTCGCTTTCCCCCGGTCCTGGGACTATGCTTGGGCCGAACGGTGGTCGGGGGTCCTGCCGGAAGACGGCTCCGGGAGACGGCTAATAGGAAGGTGCACTGAATGCTGGTTCTGACGCGCAAGTCCAACCAGAGCATCATGATCGGGGATGACGTCGAGGTTTCGGTGCTTTCGGTGATGGGCGAGAAGGTGCGGATCGGTATCCAGGCTCCGCAGGAGATCCCTGTCTTTCGCAAGGAGATCTACCTCGAGATCCACCGCGAAGACGGCGCGGTCGAAGAGGATGCCGCGCGCGCGGAGGTCAACGACGCGCTGGGCGAGCTCGGCGAGGCGGGCGACTAGCCCAGCAGCAGGTAGAGCGTGCGGAACATGACCACGGTGACGATCACCGCGGTCATGATCAGCGTGAGCACGAGCAGCAAGAATCGCATCGAGCCCCGCTTGTGACGCCGATCGACCTCGCGTTTGAGCGTTCGCTGCTCGGCCGTGCGCCGCAACGAGTCGCGCCTGTGGCGGTCAAGCGAGATCTCTTTGACGAATGCCCGCTCCCACTCAGCCAGGCTCTGCCGCATCTTCACGACGGCACCTCAGGACGCGACAGGGGCCTTGCCCTCGGCGCGCTCGTAGACCTTGATGAAGCGCAGGAAGTTCTCGGCGATCTTGCGGGCGCCGGCGGAGCGCTCGATCTTTCCGTCGACGTAGGCCTTCAGCGGATCCCACCAGATCGAGCGGCCGATGGCGAAGCCGACGAAGCCGTCGACGGGTGCAGCCTGCTCGAGCCAATGGTCGACCTTGGCGTCGTCGGCGCCGCGGCCGAGCACCACGCACACGACGCCATCGCGCCCGCCGGAGCGGGCCTGCGCCACCAGCATCTCGCAATCTGAGCGCTCATCGACCCCCTCGATCTTCCAGATGTCGACGTCGATCCCCGCGTCCTGGATCTCGGCGATCGCGCGGCGCATCAGCTCCGGGCGAAGCTCCGCGTCATAGTGCTCGACGTCCCCGCCGACCGACTGCAGCTGCTGCTCCTCGGCGGGCACGAGCAGCTCGAAGAGGAACTTGGGATCGTGCTCCTTCAGCCAGTCGCTGAGCCGCTTTAGCTTGCCCAGCTGCACGCGGTTTGCCTCGGCGTTGCCGTCGGGGTTGTAGCGCACGAGCACCTTGGTGAAGTCCGGATTGAAGCGCGTGATGTGCTCGCCGAAGTCCTCGCCGTACTGGAAGTCGAACATGCTCTGCCCGGAACGCTCGGCTGGCATCGCGAGCTTCAGGCCGCGCGCATGCGCCTCCTCGGGAACCGTCGAGCCGAACTGCTCGTCGACCAGCACGCCCGTCACCTGGGGGTTGGCGCCGACGCCGATCGCCTGCAGCATGCCCTCGAAGATGAGGTGCTTGGCGTCGGCGATGATCGCCGTCTGCTCGGGATCGGGCTCGCCCTGGATGCCGAAGAACTTCTTCTGGAAGGAGCCGCGATGGTCGAACGCGAGGATGTAGAGCTTGTGGTCGTAGCCGAGGGTCACGCCCTGAGTATTTCAAAGGCGGGTCGGCCCGGGGTCGCGAGGTCCTTAGAATGGGTCGACGATGTCCTCGAGCGCGGATTTGTTCGTTGTCTGCAAGAACTGTGGATCCGAGGTCAGTCCGTACGTCACCGAGTGCCCCTACTGCGGGCACCGCCTGCGGCGCCGCGCGCCGAAGCTTCCGCGCGAGAACGCTCCCGGTCGCGCCCGGCGCGGCCTGTTTCGGGCGCGCTCCGCGCGTTCGCACGGTGACGCGCCATCGCCGTCGCGCGCACCTCGCCTGGCGCGCCGACCGAGGGTGGGCGCGATCGCCGATCGGCCCTACGCGACGATCGCGATCGTCGTGGCCAGCTGCGTCGTGTGGGTACTGCTGCGCGCGGGGTACATCGCCGCGGAAAAACTCATCGTGACCGGCCCGTTGCATGGCGACTGGTGGAAGCTCCTCACCAGCCAGTTCGCGTACCTCAACGGCCTGTACGCGTTCGTGGCGTTGATCGCCGTGGCGATCTTCGGCTGGCTGCTCGAGCGCCGGTACGGACCTGTGCTGGTGCTCGGGCTGTTCCTCGGCGCCGGCGTGAGCGGGGCGCTCGCGGCGATCGCCTTGTATCCCGGGGCGCTGGTCAGTGGCGCGAACGCAGGGGCGCTCGCCTTGCTGGCGGCCTGGGCGGCGCCCGACATCCGGGCGGCGCGCAGGGAGCACTACTACGAGGGCGACCTGCTGGGCGCCGGACTGCTGGCAGCGCTCCTGCTGGCCATCCCGTTCGCGCTGGTGCTTTCCGAAGCGAGCTGGCTGGCGGGCGTCACGGGCGGGGCGCTCGGGCTGATCGTCGGGCTCGGCCTGCAGTTCACCGGGCGGGCAGAGCTGTAGCACCCCGGCGCCGGGCGAGCCCTGGCGGGGCGCAAACGGACCGTATGATTGTGCGGTCATGACGATGACCAACGCCGTGGTGCTGATCGAGGCCGAGCGCGACGCGCTCTCGACGCTCGGGGGCGCGCTGGCCGACATCGAGGGCGTCGCCGAGGCATATTCCGTCACGGGCGAGTGGGACTTCGTGGCGATCGTGCGCGTTCCCGATCACGAGCAGCTCGCGGACGTGGTGACGGTCGAGATCGGCGGGCTGTCCGGCGTGTCGCGCACGCAGACGATGGTCGCCTTCGCGGCCTTCTCGCGCCACGATCTCGAAGCGCTGTTCTCGATCGGCGAGTAAGCCTTCAGGCGATGTCCGCGTTGCCGATCAAGCCGGAGTACGGACCGACGCTCGGTCGCCTGCTCGCACCGCGTTGGCGCGCGGCGTCGCCGCTGATGCGCGTGTTCGTGCTGGCCTCGATCGCCGCGCTGGTCGCGCTCGCGATCGGGGCCTTCCTGACGCTCGAGAACGCCCATTTCTCGCGCAGCGGGAAGCTGCCGTTCAGCTTCAGCTACAGGGGCCTGTACCGAGCCGCGCCCGGCCCCGGCGAGTACGTCAAGCTCGAGCGGCACGCATCAGACGGTCGGCTCGAGGACTCCTTCGCGGTGCGCCCGCTCCTACTGCCCCCGTACACCGGCGCGCTCACCGGTGAGCTGCCGCTGTACGCGGCCGGCTA
Organism: Solirubrobacteraceae bacterium; assembly: GCA_035317495.1. Classification (GTDB taxonomy): domain Bacteria; phylum Actinomycetota; class Thermoleophilia; order Solirubrobacterales; family Solirubrobacteraceae; genus Palsa-744. The sequence continues at coordinate 744 of DATHGU010000065.1, read as the reverse complement.
CATCCGCACCCTGCGCGGTCGTTATGAGCGATTCGTACTGCGCGGCGAGGGCAAGACGCGCGTCAACGCGGTGCCGGCCTACCAAGTCCTCTACACGGCGGTCGTGAAGGGCCGCACGATGTACGGGCGCGACGTGCTGCTGCTTCCCCAGCGACCGGGCGCGCGCGAAGGCGTGGAGATCGTGATGCTCACCTCGCCGACCGCCAACGCTCAGGTGACCTCGCCGCTGGAAGTGGCGTCCGAGGGCGTCCTCTTGAAGCCGCTGAAGACGTTCACGCTCGGCTAGCGAGCCAGGCGCAGCCTGGTGCCCCAGCGGCTGATGAGCCGGCGCTCGCCGACCTTGCGGGTAGGCACGGCGCTCGTCGATGCGCTGGGTTCCTGCGGCGGCGCCGCCTGAACCTGGGGCGGGGTCGGGGCGGGCGTCGTGGCCGGGTCTTCGCCGTTCGCAGGCGGGGTCGGAGCGCCGGGCGCCGGCGCGGGCGGTGCTTCTCCTCCGCCGGTTGCGGGTGCACCCGGTTCGCTTGTGCCGGTAGGCGTCACCGGCGGCGCGGGCGTGACGGGCGCGGGGACGGTCACGGTTGTCGCGGTCGGCGCGGGCGGGCCGCTCGCGGGCGGTTCGGCCGTGGAGGCGCTCGGCAACTGGGTCGTCTCGGAGGTGACCTGCGTCACCTGCGGTTCGGCCGGCGACGGAGGCAGCGGCACGCTCGCCGGCACGACGGCAGGTATGGCCGCGACGGCGGCGAT
>DATHGU010000064.1:0-2981 GCA_035317495.1 Solirubrobacteraceae bacterium | reverse complement strand
GAGGATCTGCCGGCGGTCCGCCCGCCGGCGACGGTTCGCCCGCGCCGCTCGAGATCGCGCGCGCGCACCACGGCTCGCTGGCGCGCGAGGAGCGCACGAAGGTCGAGGAGCTGCTGAAGGCCGGCGAGCTGCCGTGCCTGGTCGCGACCAGCTCGCTCGAGCTCGGGATCGACATGGGCGCGGTCGACCTCGTGCTGCAGATCGAGTCGCCGAAGTCGGTCGCGAGGGGGTTGCAGCGGATCGGGCGCGCCGGTCACGGCGTGGGGGAAGTGAGCCGCGGGCGGATCTTTCCGAAGTTCAGGGGCGATTTGCTCGAGTGCGCGGTCGTTGCCCGTCGCATGCACGAAGGCCTGATCGAGCCGACGGTCGTGCCGCGCAACGCGCTCGACGTGCTCGCCCAGCAGGTCGTCGCGATCGCCGTGTCATGCGAGCCGGCGAAAGCGGACGAGGCCGCCGCCGGCGGCATCTCGGTGCAGGAGCTGCACAAGATGGTCACGCGCTGCCACTCCTACTCCGAGCTGTCGATGGAGCTGCTGGAGAACGTGCTGGACATGCTCGACGGGCGCTACCCCTCGAAGGAGTTCGGCGAGCTGCGCGCGCGCATCGTGTGGGATCGCGTGGGCGGCACGATCCGCGCGCGCAAGGGCTCGCGGCAGCTGGCGATCGCCAACGCCGGCACGATCCCCGACCGCGGCCTGTACGCGGTCACGTTGCCCGACGGGCGACGCGTGGGCGAGCTCGACGAGGAGATGGTCTACGAGGCGCGACCGGGCCAGGCGTTCCTGCTCGGGGCCTCGACGTGGCGGATCGAGGAGATCGGGCGCGACCGCGTGATCGTCACGCCGGCGCCCGGCGCCCCCGGCGCGGTGCCCTTCTGGAAGGGCGACACGGTCGGGCGCCCGAAGGAGCTCGGCGAGGCGATCGGCGCGTTCTCGCGCTGGGCGGTCGAGCAGGAGCCGGAGACGCTGCAACGCGACTACGACCTCGACGAGCGCGCCGCGCGCAACCTGGTCGCGTACCTGCGCGAGCAGCAGGACGCCACGCGCGTGCTCCCCAGCGAGCGCACGATCGTGCTCGAGCGCTTCCGCGACGAGATCGGCGACTGGCGCCTGTGCGTGCTCTCGCCGTTCGGCGGGCGCGTGCACGCGGCCTGGGGCCTCGCGCTGTCGGCGCGCATCCGCGAGCGCATGGGCCTCGAAGCCGACGCGATCGCCTCCGACGACGGCATCGTGCTGCACCTGCCCGACCTCGACGCGACCGGGTCGTCGCCGACCGACGACGCGGAGGCGCTGCCGTCGATCGCCGAACTGGTGATGCTCGAGCCCGAGGAGGTCGAGGCGGCGATCACCGCCGAGCTCGGCGGCTCGGCGCTGTTCGGGGCGCGCTTTCGCGAGAACGCCTCGCGCGCGCTGCTCATCCCGCGCGCGTACCCGGGCAAACGCACGCCGCTGTGGCAGCAGCGGTTGAAGGCGCAGAACCTGCTCGAGGTCGCGCGCCGCTACGACGACTTCCCGATCGTGCTGGAGACCTATCGCGAGTGCCTGAAGGACGTGCTCGACGTGCCCGGGCTGCAGGAGGTGCTGCGCGCGCTGCACACGCGCGAGATCTCGCTCGTCGAGGTGGAGACGCCGACGGCCTCGCCGTTTGCCTCCTCGCTGCTGTTCGACTACGTCGCGACGTACATGTACGAGGGCGACACGCCGAACGCCGAGCGCCGCGCCGCCGCGCTGTCGCTCGACCGCGACCTGCTGCGCGAGCTGCTCGGCCAGGAGGAGCTGCGCGAGCTGCTCGACCGCGACGCGCTTCAGCGCGTCGAGGACGACCTGCAGCATCGCTCGGAGATCACCCGCGCGACCGGCCGCGACGCGCTGCACGACGTGCTGCGCCACGTCGGCGACCTCAAGGACGCGGAGGTGGCCGAGCGCGTGTTCGAGGGCATCGACCCGCAGCCGTTGCTCGACGAGCTGCAGCGCGAACGCCGCGCGATCCGCCTACGCGTCGGCGGTGAGCAGCGCTGGGTCGCCGCCGACGAGGCCGGGCTGTATCGCGACGCGCTGTCCGCCGCCCCGCCCGGCGGCCTGCCCGAGGCGTTCCTCGCCGACGTGCCCGACGCGCTGAGGGCGCTCGTCGCGCGCTACGCGCGCACGCACGGCCCCTTCACGACCGACGAGCTACGCGAGCGCTACGGCGTCGACGCGGGCGCCGTGCTGCGCGAGCTCGAGCGCGACGGGCAGATAGTCCTCGGCGAGCTGCGTCCCGCCGACCCCGACGGCCCGCCGCCGAGCGGTCGCGAGTGGTGCGACGTGGAGATCCTGCGCCGCCTGCGCCGCGCCTCGCTGGCGGCGCTGCGCAAGGAGATCGAGCCCGCCGACCAACGCAGCCTGGCCGCTTTCCTGCCGGCGTGGCAGGGCGTCGACCGCCACTCCGGCGCCGGCGCCGGCGTCGACCGCCTGCGCGAGGTGCTCGTGCCGCTGCAGGGCCTCGCGCTGCCCGCCGAGATCTGGGAGCGCGACGTGCTGCCGCGGCGCACGGGCGCCTATTCGCAAACATGGCTCGACAGCCTGTGCGCGAGCGGCGAGCTGGTGTGGGTCGGCGCCGGGCCGACCGGGCGCTCGGGCCGCGTGGCGCTGTACTTCCGCGACGACGCGCCGCTGATCGGGCCGCCGCCGAGCTCCGAGCGCCGCGTCGCCGGTGTCGGCACGCCGCCGCCCGACGGGCCCGAGCCCGACCGGGCCGTCGCCGACGAGCTCCTGCGCGCGCGTCTGGCCCAGAGCCCGTGCTTCTTCAGCGACCTGATTGCCGAGCTCGACCTGCCCGCGGAGGCGCTGCGCGAGGCGCTGTGGGACCTCGTATGGGCAGGCGAGGCGACCAACGACGCTTGGGCGCCGCTGCGCGCGCCGCGCCTCGCCCTCGCGCGCGCGCGACCCGAACGTCGCACATCCGTCCGCCGCTTCAGCTCACGCCGCAGCGGCGCGCAGTCC
>DATHGU010000063.1:0-7281 GCA_035317495.1 Solirubrobacteraceae bacterium | reverse complement strand
GCGTTGGCGGCGGGCTTGGGCGAGTTTGGTGCCGACGGGTTTGAAGCGGGGTTTGCCGTTGACGTTGAGGTAGACGCCGTAGGTGCCGTTTTGCTGGCGGTAGATGCCTCTTTCAACTCGGGTGCGGCGCATTTGTGGGTGTGGTTGGTCGCCTGGTAGCGGGTTAGGAGTTCGTTGCGGGGGTGGTCATGAATAGCTCTGTTTGCGGGGGTTAGCCAGTCGTGTGGGGTTGGGCGTAGTGGCGTAGCCACTGGTCGAGTTCGGGGCGGTTGAAGAGCAGGCGGCCGTCGTGTTTGAAGTGGGGGATGGCGCCCTCGGCGGTCAGCTTGTAGAGGCGTTGTTTGGGCCAGTCGAGGTAGGCGGCCGCCGTCTCGATGTTCATCCAGGGCGAGCGCTCGCCGTCCGTCTCGGGTGGCGGCGCCAGCTCCTGTTGGAGTTCGACGATGCGGCGCGCGAGTCGTTCGAGCAGCAGCTCGGTCAGATCGCCGGCGTGTGGGCTGCTCATGCGGGCTCGCTTTCGTTGCCCCAGGCCACCCACCCCGGGCGGGGTTTGCCGCGCGCGAACAGCTCGAGCTTGGTCTTGTCGGGAAACATCTGCTCGATCCGCTGGTAAGCGATCTCGGGCTTCTCGGAGTGGCGGCCGCGGGGCGCTTCGATCACCGAGTCGCAGCGGTCCTCGGGGTCGGGCGGGGGGACGGTGCCGCGGGTCGCGATGAGCAGGATTTCGTGGCGTTGGCGGAGCCAGACTCCTGGGCCGATGGAGGGTTTCACCCAGGTGAGGTTGGAGCGGTAGCGGAAGCCCCAGGCTGTGAGCAGCTCGAGCGCCTCGGGTAGCAGCGCGTTCACGGCCCAGAGGAAGAGCACGCAGTTCTCTGTGGCGGGGAGTTCGATCGCTCGCAGTTCGGCGTGCGTCATGGTTGGGTAGTGCTGCTCGGGCGCGAGGGGCGAATCGGGCGAGCCGTAGCTCCAGGGTGGGTCGGCGAGAATCAACTCGAACGGGCCTTCGGGGAGGGGTGGGGCGGGTGGGATCGCTGCGTCGCGCTTTGCGCGCCGGACTTTGCTTGCGGCGGTATTCGCGGATAGTTCGCCGCGGAGAACCCGCTCGAACAGGGTCGGGTCGGCCGCATGCACGGTGAGCACGTCCTGGGCGGTCCGCGCGGCGGTGCCGGCGAGCTTGGCGACGAGGTCGCGGGTGCGCTCGCCTTCGCCCCGAGCGGGCAACGTTGCCATCTCGGGCCCGCGGCGGAGATTCGCGAGCGAGCGCTGCTTCGCGGCGGCGCTCAGTTCGTCGACCGCGGCGAGCTTGGTGGCGACCGCCGCCCGCTGCGATGGGCTGAGCTGACGGCGCAGCAGTGCCGCGCGCAGGATGTGCTCGAGCTCGTCGCGGGGTGTAACGACTTGCACGTCGACCTCTTCGATCCCGAGCTCGCGGGCCGCGCGGAGTCGCCCATGGCCGTCGAGCACCAGTCCCTCCTCGGTGATTTGGATCGCGACCTGCATGCCGTGGGCGGCGATGTCGGCCTTGACCGCGTCGTACTCCCCGGCTGCGAGCGGCGGCACCTCGCAGGCCAGCGGGTGCGGCCGCAGCTGGTCGACGCGCCGCCGTCCGCCGCGGCCAACATTCTCCGGCTCGGCACTCACGCCGAGTCCCCTTCTGTGGCGGTGGCACGGCGCTCGTGCCTGGTCTTGATCCGGGCCAACATCGCGCGCTGCTCGGCGCGGAAAGCGAGTTGCCGGATCCCCTCGTCGATCTCGCGGCGCAGCTCCTGCTCGACCTTGAGCAACGGGTGGGGACGCCGCTGCCCCATCGAGCCCGAAACGAGCAGCTCGCCCTTCGCGAGTTCAGCGGTGCACTCGCGCAGCCGCCCCGCCGCCGCCCGGATCCGCGCCGCCTGCACCCGCTCGATCGGCCCCATCCCCAGCGCCTGCAGCCGCTCGATTTCGGCGACGGCGACCTCGGCGCTCGCCGCCAGCGCGTCATGCTCGCCAGCCCGGCGATCGACGCGCTGGCCGTTAGCCATCGCACGCCGCCCTTCGGGGCGAGATCCGCCGCTGCGGCACCGGGGCCGAGGGCAGGGACGGGCCTGATGAGTGGGTGAGGCGCATCGCGGCCCCGTCTATCGGCCGCGGCCTGCGAAAAGACCCGCCTTGGGGGCCCTAGGACGTTAAGAGTTTGTTAAGACCTGCAGAAACGATCCCGCGGCCCCGCGGGCGTGTTTTTTCGCCAAAAAAAGAGCTGACCCCGAGGACCCTAATTTCGCCGGCGCGCGCGCGAGGCTAGCGCCGGGTTGCCGTCTGGCTGCGCACCGAAACGCACCCCCCTGGGTTTGCCGTAGCCCAGGATCGCCGTCATCGATGCCTGCCTCCTATCTGTCTCGTGCGTCCGCGCGATCCCACCCGACATCGCGAACTGATCTACGCCGACCCACCCTGGCGGCTCCCCGGAAGCCCCGACAGTTCGCGCGCCGTCGAAAACCACTACCCAACGTTCAAAGGTGAGCACCCGAGGTCGACAATCGCCGCCACGGCAGTCGCGGCGAAGCGCCGCGAAATCGCGTCTTAGGCGGACGCAAGGCCCGCCTCGTTGGAATTAGTCTTCATGTCGCCACCGCCTATCGGACGGCCAGGGCACAGCAGATGGCCGATTCCAGCGGGCTATCCGCACCCGCGATCTATGGCACGCGTCGATGGCCGCGCGGGAGCTCGGCACGGTCAGCCTCGGCAACGCCCTCGCGCTCACTCTCCTGACGGCAGAGGTCGGCGATGACCGCTGGCCTCGAGCCGGCGCACGCTGGCTGGGACGCTTCCTCATCGAGTCGCCTGCCATCACGATCGGAGAAGCCGGTCTGGCTGCCGCGGCGGCGGTGCAAGAGCTCGCCGGCCGGGAATCCCGATTGGCTGCCGAGACGCTGCGGCAACTTGCCGCCACGCACGGCCACGTAACGGTCGCGGCGCTCCTAGAATCCGGCGGTGAGCACCGAACAGGTCGCGTAGGCTCCGCCCCGTGACGACGGCCGTCGAGTCGGGAGCGCAGGGCGTTCGTTGGGACCTGACACCGCTGGCGCCGAGCGAGGAAGCGATGAAGGAGCGGCTCGATGCCGCCGTGGGGGACGCGGCCGCGTTCGTGGAGCGGTGGTCGGCGAAGTCGCTGGAGACGATCGAGCCGACGAGCCTGCGGGCGCTGCTGCGCGAGCTCGCGGATATCCGGGCCGCCCGCTACGAGGCCAGGGACTGGGCGTTCATGCTCACCAACACCGACAGCGAGAACCCGGCCGTTCTCGACATCCGGGCGTGGGTCGACAACGGCTCGCCTCGCCTCGACGACGCGATCCGCCACTTCGAGCTCGCATGGATGGCGCTGCCCGACGACCGCGCCCGATCGCTGGCCGAGGACGGGGCAGTGGCTCGGGACCGTCACTACCTCCTCGGCGTCCGGCGGTTCCGCCCGTTCATGCTCTCGCCGGCCGAGGAGCGCGCGCTGTCCGCTCGCGACGCGACCGCGGTCACAGCGTGGCAGACGCTCCGCGACCGCACGCTCGGCTCGCTCTCGGCCCGCTTCGACGACGGCACGGGCGAGCGGGAGTGGCCGCTCTCGGAGCTCGAGTCGGCCCGGCGCGCCCATCCCGACCGTGACGTGCGGCGGCGCGCGCAGGAGACGTCGACTGCGCTCTTCGAACCCGTTCTGCCGGTGATCGCTCACTGCTACGACTCGCTCGTCGCCGATCGGCTTGCCGTCGACGACCTGCGTGGTCACGACGACCCCATCGACCAAACGAACCTTGAGAACAAGATCGACGCCGGCGTGGTCGAGGCGCTGCTCGCCGCGTCCGAGGCGCACGTCGAGATCGCGCACCGCTGGTTCCGCCGGAAGGCGGCGCTGCTCGGCCTCGAGCGGCTGGACGCCGTCGACTTGCAGGCCGCGGCCGTCGAAGCGCGGCAGGTGCTGCCGTGGGACGCGGCCCGCCGGCTGGTCGTGGACATGTTCGGGGGCGTGACGCCCGCGCTCGGCACGGAGGCCGAGAGCTTCTTCTCCGAGAACCGGATCGACGCCGAGCCGAGGCGCGGGAAGACGAGCGGTGCCTTCTGCGCCTGGCCCAGCACGCGCGTGCCGGGCTTCGTCTGCGGCAACTGGACCGGGCAGCTGCGCGATCTCGTCATGCTCGCGCACGAGCTCGGGCATGGGACCAATTACGCGCTGGCCGCGCAGGCGCAGACGGACAACTCGCTCAGGCAGGGCATCGCCATCGGGGAGGTCCCGTCGACGTTCGCCGAACTGCTTCTGGTCGAACACCTCCTCTCGGCGGACGAGGATCTGGGCCGCGCGCTGCTCGCACGGGAGCTCGACCAGGCGGTCATGGCGGCGTACATGTCCGCGGCGTTCGCGCGTTTCGAGCAGGGCGCGTACGCTCTTCGCGCCGAGGGCCAGGCCCTGAACGCGGACCGGCTGAACGCTCTCTGCGAAGCCGCGGTGGCGAAGGTCTGGGGTGACGCGGTGACCGACGAGCTCGGCTGCGGCAAGCTCTGGTGGGCGTCGCTGCCGCACTTCATCAAGGCGCGCTTCTACACCTACGCCTACACCTTCGCGTTCCTGCTCGCCGCCGGGCTGGTGGCCCGCTCGCGCGAACCCGGCTTCGCAGAGCGCTACGAGCGTTTCCTCACGGCCGGCGGCTCGGCGTCGCCCGCGGAGCTGATGGCCGTCGTCGGCGTCGACCTCGGCGACCCGGAGATCTGGAACGACGGGTTCGCGGTCCTGGAGGGTTTCGTCGAGCGCATGTGCTAGGGGAGGGGCGGTACGACGGGTCACAGGTCCGCTGGGGCCACTAGTGGGCCAGCGAGTCGCCTCCTTAGAATCCCGCGGGTGAGCACCGAGCAGGTCGCTCTGATCCCCCGCTGCGCCGAGTGCGGCGACGTGTGGCTACCCGACGACGACGACACTGGCGTGCGTACTTCGACACGGACGACGTGCTGATTTTCTACTGCCCGGACTGCGCGGAGCGCGAGTTCGATAACTAGATGCGCCTCGCAGCTCTCACACTCGGCGTGGCGGGCTTGGTGATTGCGGCAACCGCTAGCCGGACGGCCGCACACCCCACTGCTGCCACCGCGTGTGGCTCGGACTACTGGCCGCTAAAGACGTTCAGTGATCCGCTCCGAAAGAAGGTCAATCTCACACCGAAGGACACGACGCTCGTCGACATCACGACGCCGGCCCATCCGCAGCCGACGCCAACGACCCGCGACACGCCCCTCGAGCTTCAAGTTTGGCGCCTGACCGCCCAGATCACCGAGTTCAAACGCGAAGCCGACAGCGACATTCACCTGATTCTGTTCGACGCCAGCACCTACGGAATCGCAGAGATGCCAGCTGCGGCCTGTGTACCGAAGAAGGCCCGGGCCCGTAAAGCGATCATCAACGCGCGCAAAAAGTTCGAGGCCGCCTGCGGGAAAGCCACAAGCTCGTGGAAGCAGCTCGGCGTGGTCGTGATGATCAGCGGTGTCGGCTTCTGGGACAAGCCGCACACCCAGAACCCTCACGCCCCGAACTTCGCCGAGCTGCACCCGGTTACAGCGATCAAGTTCATATCCGGCTGCGGCGCCTAACCCACTCTCTCCGTTTCAGCTGGCCATGGCGCCAAACCAACGAGCAGCTGTAGCAAGGCCGAACACGCATCAGCGGCCGCGCTGCTCGCGGTCAGGACGCCGGCTGCTGGGCTGGGCCAGTGTTCGCGAATGACGCCCGAGCGCGTTTTGGGCGTCAGCCGATTTGCTCGGCCAGCCCGATGAGAATGCCCTCGGGGCCTCGGACGTAGCAGAGCCGATACACGTCTTCGTACTGGACCACCTCGTCGACGAGCTGCGCGCCGTCTCTGCGGAGCCGGGCGAGCGTATCGTCGAGGTCGTCCACGGCGAACATGACACGCAGGTAGCCCAGAGCGTTCACCGGGGCGTTCCGGTGATCGGCGACCACAGGCGGCGTGAGATAGCGCGAGAGTTCGATCCCGCCGTGGCCGTCCGGCGTACGCATCATGGCGATCTCGACGCGCTGGTCGCGCAGTCCAGTGACGCGCCCTGACCAGTCTCCTTCGATCATGGCTCGCCCTTCGAGTTCGAGGCCAAGCTCGGCGAAAAAAGAGATAGCGGCATCAAGCGATTCCACCACGATGCCGACGTTGTCCATCCGTTGAAGCGCCACGCGGCCATTCTTGCGGATCGCAAAGATCGCCCGTGTCCGCAGGGCACGCGGGATCAGATGTCCGTACCTCTGGTTGCGCGAGTGTTCGCGAATGTCCCCGATGTGAAGGGGACCGTGCGTCGTAGGCAGACTTCAGCCGATCGCGGGCGCGGCGGGCGCCGCGACTTCTGTTCGCCGGCCGGCGAGGACGAGCCAAATCCCGAAGACGAGTGCCCAGATCAGGATGAGGAGCGAGGGGAAGAACGCCGGCCCCAGAATCCCGCCGATACCGCCGATGACGGTGACGATGCGGAGCCATCCGGGGAACGTCCCCGGTGTGCCGAACGCGAGCGCGACGAGCGCGAAGCCAAGGAGGATCGCGCCCGGTCCCCAAATCAGCACCGCACCGAGCTCGCTCGCGAGATAGGTCGTGGTCGGTGGAACGACGACGTGCCGACCGCCGTAGGCGTGCGCGATCGCGTTGCCGAGAACGATGCCCCAGCCGACGGCGAATGAGATCGCGCTCGCGAGGCCGAGCCACGCGAAGAGCCGACCGACACGGATGCCCGTCGGGTTCGCGCCGACAACGTCGCGCAAGTATGCGACCAGCGCGATCAAGCCCAGCACGGCAAGCATCAGCAGGTAGAGCGAGACGAAGACGGCGACGTGATGTCCTCTCGCGACGTACTTCATCGCGTCGCGCGCCTTATAGGTACCGCCGGGCGGGTTTGCAACGAACAAGCCTACGAACGTCAAGACAGCGAAGCCGATGCTGCCCAGACCTGCCATCCCAGAACGTGATCTCAACACGTCGACCTCCTCGGAGTAGGGCCCCACGGCCGCAAGCCGCGACTTCGAGCACGATCCTACGACACTACGATCCCACGGCAATAGGCGTTCGCCCTACTGCGGTTAGATGAACCGATGCGAGAGCCTTGCTGGCCGGGTCGTCGGCGACGCACCCGTCCCGTGCGCCAGTGTTCGCGAATGTCCCCCGAGCTGCTCGTGGGAAGCTGGCTCGCAGTGGTGTGTCTCGGCTAGGGCGATAGTCGGTTCAGATCGCGAGGGAACAGGGTCGTCTCGCGGATGTTGCGGGCGTCGATGAGCCG
>DATHGU010000062.1:0-4530 GCA_035317495.1 Solirubrobacteraceae bacterium | reverse complement strand
CCGCCGCACGAGCTGTCGCTCGACTGGCTCCCGCGCGCGCCGCTGCGCGAGGCGCGCGACTACCTCGTCGCGCTTCCAGGCGTGGGGCGCAAGACGGCGGCCTGCGTGCTGCTGTTCGCCTACGGCCTGCGCGACGTGCCGGTCGACACGCACGTCTCGCGCGTCGGCGCGCGCCTGCACCTGCTGCAGGCAGGCGCGCCGTTCGAGCGCCTGCACGACCAGATGCTCGCGCTCACGCCGCGCGGGCAGGAGCTCGAGCTGCACGTCAACCTGCTGCGCCACGGCAGGCGCACCTGCCACGCGCGCTCGCCGGCCTGCGATCGCTGCGCGCTCGCGCGCATGTGCCCGAGCCGCCACCTGTTCGACTGATCTCTGATCGGTCAGCCGCGCGGCAGGACGGCGAAGGCGATCACCGCGTAGTGCAGGCCGGCCGCGGCCAGCACGAGCGCGTGGAAGATCTCGTGGTAGCCGAACACCTTCGGCCACGGGTTCGGCCGGCCGCTGGCATAGATCACCGCGCCGACGAGATACAGCAGCCCGCCGCCGGCCAGCCCCGCGACCCCCAGCCAGCCGATCGTCGCGGGCAGCTCGCCCAAGACGGCAGCCGTGACCAGCCCGAGCGCGACGTACACGCCGGCGAACAGCCACTTCGGCGCATCGATCCAGACGAGCTTGAAGATCACCCCGCCGAGCGCACCGGCCCACAGCACGATCAGGATCGTGCTCGACAGCGTGCCCTTGAGCGCGAGCAGCGCGACGGGCGTGTACGTGCCGGCGATCAGCACGAAGATCATCGAGTGGTCCAGTCGCTTCATCCAGCGGCGCGCCTTCGGCCGCCACGTCACGCGGTGGTACAGCGCGCTCGTGCCGAGCAGCGCCGACACGGCCACGGCGTAGATGCTCGCGGCGAGCCGCGCTCGCCCGCCGGAGGCCGCCAGGATCAGCCCGACGCCGCAGCCGAGCGACACGAAGAACGCATACTGGTGCGAGACGCCGCGCAGGCGGGGCTTCACCGGCGCCACCGCCTTGACAACGGCGGCCGATGCCGTGACAGGGTTCACATCGTGAAGGTAGCGCCTTCGCGGGGCGCTGTCACCCGGCAGGCGAGGCCGGCTGCGCCGCGTCTGAGCGGCTCAGCTTCTCCTGCGCGCGCTCGGGCGTGACACGCACCACGTCCCAGGCCAGCCCGACGCGTGCCATCGCGAGGATCAGCCAACCGGACGGATCGAGCTCGTACCAGCGCAGCCCGTGGAAGGCGGACTGCGGGAAGGCGTGGTGGTTGTGATGCCACGCCTCGCCGAGCGACGGCAGCGCGAGCCAGAAGACGTTCGTCGACTCGTCGTCCGTCTCGAACCGGCGGCGCCCGAAGAAGTGGCATATCGAGTTGATGCTCCACGTGACGTGGTGCACGAGCAGGATCCGCACGAGGCCGGCCCACACGAGCGCGCTGGCGCCCGCCATGAGCGCGCCCCCGCCGAGCGCCAGCCCGAGCACGAAGGGAAGCAGCAGGCTGGCGAGCGCGATCAGCGGGAACCAGCGGTTGATCCGGCGCATCGTCGGATCCTCCACGAGGTCGCTCGCGAAGCGTTTGGAGGAGGCCTGCCCGTGGGTCTCGAACAGCCAGCCCGTATGCGCGTGCCACAGGCCCTGAGCCATTCCGCGCAAGCCCGGCGCGTGTCCGGCGTGCGGGCTGTGGGGATCGCCCTCTTCGTCGGTGAACGTGTGGTGCTTGCGATGGTCGGCGACCCAGTCGATCACTGGCCCCTGCACGGACATCGATCCGAGCACCGCGAGCGTGTAACGCAACCATGGCCGCGTCTGGAATGCTCGGTGGGTCAGCAGGCGATGGAAGCCGATCGTCACCCCGAGCGCCGTAAGCACGTACATCGCCGCGAAGATCGCCAAGTCGCTCCAGTCGAGGAAGCGGTGCCACAGGAGTGTCGCACCTACGATCAGGCCGAGGAACGGGATCACCACGGCGGCGATGTTCGCGTTGCGCTCCAAGCGGGTCACTCTCTCGTGGTACCCGTATCCGGCAGGTCGGTTACAGGCGTTTTAGGCCACTTGAAGGACCGCAGGAAATCTGCCACACTGGGACTCAGATTTGTAAAGCGTATCCAAGGAGCAAACCCACATGGCCAAGACAATAGGCATAGACCTCGGCACGACGAACTCGTGCATGGCCGTGCTCGAGGGCGGCGAGCCGACCGTGATCGAGAACGCCGAGGGCGGTCGCACGACCCCTTCGGTGGTCGCCTTCACGGCCTCCGGCGAGCGCCTCGTCGGCACGGTGGCAAAGCGACAGGCAGTCACGAACCCGCAGAACACGATCTTCTCGATCAAGCGCTTCATGGGCCGCAAGGAGGCCGAGGTGCGCGAGGAGGAGTCGATCGTGCCCTACAAGGTCGTCTCCGGACCGAACGGCGACGCCCGCGTAGAGGTAACTCCGCGCGACGGAGGAGCGGAGCAGTTCTCCCCGCCGGAGATCTCGGCGATGATCCTGCAGAAGCTGAAGACCGACGCCGAAGCGTATCTCGGCGAGAGCGTCGACTCGGCCGTGATCACCGTACCCGCCTACTTCAACGACGACCAGCGCCAGGCGACCAAGGACGCCGGCAAGATCGCCGGCCTGGACGTCAAGCGCATCATCAACGAGCCGACAGCCGCGTCGCTGGCATACGGCTTGGACAAGGAGTCCGACCAGACGATCCTCGTCTTCGACCTCGGCGGCGGCACGTTCGACGTGTCCGTGCTGGAGATCGGCGACGGCGTGTTCGAGGTCAAGTCGACGTCCGGTGACAACCACCTGGGCGGCGACAACTTCGACAAGGCGATCGTCGATTGGCTCGTGTCCGAGTTCAAGAAGTCCCAGGGCATCGACCTGAGCGCCGACCCGATTGCGCTGCAGCGTCTGTACGAGGCGGCTGAGAAGGCCAAGATCGAGCTGTCGACGACGCAGGAGACGCAGATCAACCTGCCGTTCATCACCGCCGATGCCGCCGGGCCGAAGCACCTCGACACCCGCTTGACGAGGGCCAAGCTGGCCGAGCTCACCTCGGACCTGCTCGACCGCGTCGTGGCGCCTGTGCGCCAGGCGATCGACGACGCCAAAGACAAGGGCGTCAAGGAGATCGAGCACGTCGTGCTCGTCGGCGGCATGACGCGCATGCCGGCCGTCCAGGAGAAGGTCAAAGAGCTGACGCACAAGGAGCCCCACCGCGGTGTCAACCCCGATGAGGTGGTGGCCGTCGGTGCCGCGATCCAGGCGGGCGTGCTCGCGGGCGACGTCAAGGACGTGCTGCTGCTCGACGTCACCCCCCTGACGCTCGGCATCGAGACCAAGGGCGGCGTGATGACGAAGCTGATCGAGCGCAACACGACGATCCCCACGCGCAAGGGCGAGGTCTTCTCGACGGCCGAGGACAATCAGCCGTCGGTGGAGATCCACGTGCTGCAGGGCGAGCGCGAGATGGCCCAGTACAACAAGTCGCTGGGCAAGTTCCAGCTGACCGGCATCCCGCCGGCTCCCCGCGGCATCCCGCAGGTCGAGGTCGCCTTCGACATCGACGCCAACGGCATCCTCAACGTCTCCGCGAAGGATCTCGGCACGGGCAAGGAGCAGAAGATCGAGATCAAGTCCGGCTCCGGGCTCTCCGAGGACGAGATCAAGAACATGGTCTCCGACGCCGAGTCCCACGCCGAGGAGGACCGCCGCGCGCGCGAGCTCGCGGAGGCTCGCAACAACGGCGAGAACGCCGCCTACCAGGCCGAGCGACAGCTAGCCGATCTCGGCGACCAGGTGGACGGCGACTCCAAGGAGCGCATCGAGGCGGCGATCAAGGAGGTGCGCGACTCGCTCGAGGCCGAGGATCCGGCGGCGATCAACGCCAAGACCGAGGCCCTGCAGACCGCCTTCCACGCGATCTCCGAGGCGATGTACCAGCGCGCGCAGGAGGCTGCGGCGGCCGACGGCAACGGGTCCGCCCCCTCCGGCGACGGCTCCTCCTCCGACGAGGAGGACGTCGTCGACGCCGAGGTAGTCGACGAGCCGAAGGCGTAACGCTGATGGCCGATTCCAAGCAGACGATCGACGAGCAGGTCGAGGAGCAGCAGTCCGAGGAGCAGCAGTCCGGCGCGCAACAGCCCGAGTCCCCCGGCGCCACCGCGCCGGGGGCTCAGCCGTGCGAGCACGTGGAGGCCTCGCACTCCGACGGCGATGCATCGGCGATCGAGGGCGACCTCGACGAGCTTGTCGCGGTCGGCGCGCAGCGTGACGAGTACCTGGCGCTCGCACAACGCACGCAGGCGGACTTCGAGAACTACCGAAAGCGAGTAGCTCGCGAGTCGGCGCTCGCGCAGGAGCGCGGCGTGACGAAGCTCGCCAAGGAGCTGCTGCCCGCGATCGACAACCTCGACCGGGCGCTCGACGCCGCGGCCAAGGACGATCCGCTGCTCGACGGCGTGCGCCTCGTGCGCTCCGAACTGAGCGCCGCGCTCGCGCGTCTCGGCGTGGAGTCCTTCTCGCCGCTC
>DATHGU010000061.1:0-5762 GCA_035317495.1 Solirubrobacteraceae bacterium | reverse complement strand
GCAAGTCCCCTGCTGATCGAGGCGCTCGAGCTTGCGATCGCCGCCGCGCGGCTGACGGACGGCAATGTCGATCCGACCGTCGGTCGCGCACTCGAGCTCGCCGGATATGACCGCGACTGGAGCCTGCTCGCCCCGCCGCTGCACGAGCTCGCCCCGCCGCCCCGGGCGCTCGCGCCACTGTCGGAGCCCGTCGCGCGGGCGCTCACCCTACGTTCGCGGGCGGGCTGGCGGACGATCGAGCTCGATGCCGCTTCGCGCACTGTCCGCATCCCGGCCGGCGTGCGTCTCGATCTCGGCGCAACCGCGAAGGCATGGGCCGCCGATCGCGCCGCCGCCGCGGTCCACGCGGCGAGCGGCCGCGGCGTGCTCGTGGCGCTCGGCGGCGACGTCGCAACCGCTGGGGCGCCCCCCACGGGCGGCTGGCGGATCAGGGTGACCGACGACCATCGCAGCCTGCCGTCGGCGCCCGGCCAGACGATCGCGATCCGCTCCGGCGGGCTCGCCACGTCGAGCACGGCGGTCCGGCGCTGGAGCCACGAAGGCCACACGATGCACCACATCATCGATCCGGGCACCTCGGCGCCAGCATGCACGCGGTGGAAGACCGTCAGCGTCGCGGCGGGCGACTGCGCCCAGGCGAACATCGCCTCCACTGCGGCGATCCTGCGCGACGACGCGGCGGTCGCGTGGCTGGCGGCACTCGGCCTGCCCGCGCGCCTGCAGGACCGAGCGGGCCAAGTGACAACGGTCGGCGACTGGCCGGCACCCTGGAGCGATGGCGCCGAGGCACGGCGCGAGCTGGCGGCAGCTCGATGAGCGCAACGCTGGCCGCCACCTCGGGCAGCACGTACTGGTACCTGACGCGCTCGACGGGAGGCGTCGCGCTGCTGCTGCTGACGGCCGCGATCGTGCTCGGTGTGCTGGACGTGCAGCGTTTCAGCACGCCGCAGTGGCCGCGCTTCGTGGTCGACTCGCTGCATCGCAACGTCTCACTGCTGGCGATGGCCTTCCTGGCGCTGCACATCCTCACGTCGGTGCTCGACAGCTTCGCGCCGATCTCGCTGATCGACGCGCTGATTCCGTTCGGCGGCTCCTACCGCCCGTTCTGGCTGGGATTGGGCGCGGTCTCCTTCGACATGCTCGTGGCGGTCACGATCACGAGCCTGCTGCGCCAGCGCATGGGCTACGCGACCTGGCGGGCGATCCACTGGCTCACCTACGCCAGCTGGCCGATCGCGCTGCTGCACGGGTTCGGCACGGGCAGCGACGTGCAAGCCACGTGGCTGCTGGCGCTCAGCATCGGCTGCCTGTTGCTCGTGCTCGCGGCCGTGCTGGCGCGCGTGCTGTCCGGCTGGCCGCAGAACCTACGCGCCCGTACCGCAGCGCTCGGAGGCGCGGGCGTGTTCTCCGTGTTCCTGCTGTTGTGGCTGCCGGGCGGACCGCTCGGCTCGGAATGGGCGCGCCGCTCGGGAACCCCGAGCTCGCTGCTCGGCCACTCCTCGCATGCCAAATCCCAGGGCGGCGGTCGCCGATGAGCCGTTCGAGCACGACCCTCGCCGAGGAGCGTCCACCCGCCCCGCGGGAGCCCGCCGCGCCGGCGCTGCCGCGGCTGCTGAGCGGGATCCCCGCGCACGGCGGCGCGCTGAGCCTCGACGAGCACCTGGACATCCACGGCGGCCTCCCGCCGATCGGGGATCGGCCGGCACAACGCCGCCGGCACGCGCCCTCCGAGCTGATCGGGCGGATCGAGCGCGCGGGCCTGCGCGGCCGCGGCGGCGCTGGCTTTCCGACGGCCACCAAGCTGCACGCGGTCGCTGCTGCGCGACGGCGCTCGATCGTCGTGATCAACGCCGCCGAGGGCGAGCCCGCGAGCCACAAGGACCGCACGCTGTGTCGGCTGCTGCCGCACCTGATGCTCGACGGCGGCCAACTGGCGGCGCAAGCCGTCGGCGCGGATGAGCTGATCGTCTGCGTCTGCGAGTCGGCCGCGGCCAGCGTCGAGGCCGTCGCGGCGGCGATCGCAGAACGCAGCGGGCTCGCCGGAGCGCCGGCCCGCGTGCGGCTGAGCGTCGTCCCGGGCGGATATGTGGCTGGTCAGGAGTCCGCGCTGGTGAACTATTTGAACGGCGGTCCCGCGCTGCCCACGTTCACGCCGCCGATGCCCTTCGAGCAGGGCGTCAGGCGTCGTCCCACACTCGTCAGCAACGCGGAGACGTTCGCGCACATCGCGCTGATCGGCCGTCACGGATCGCAGTGGTTTCGTGAGCTGGGGACGACCAGCCAACCGGGCTCCGCGCTGGTCACGCTGACTGGCCCGGTGGCCAATCCGGGCGTCTATGAGATCGAGTACGGCGCGTCGCTCTCGGCGTTGCTGCAGGCGGCCGGCGGGACGACGTCGCGCCCGCGCGCGGCTCTGCTCGGCGGATACGCCGGCGCCTGGGTCGAGGGCCAGCTGCTCGGCGGCGTGGCGCTGTCCGACGAACACCTCGCGCCGCACGGCGCCTCGCTCGGCGCGGGCGTGGTGGCACTGCTCTCCGCGGACGCCTGCCCGGTGGCCGAGACGGCGCGCGTCGCTCGCTGGCTCTCCGCCGAGAGCGCCGGGCAGTGCGGGCCGTGCCTGAACGGGCTCGACGCGCTGGCGGCGACGGTGCAGGAGGTCGCCTCGGGCACGGCGCAGGGCAACGCAGGCAAGCGGATCGCGCGGCTCGCCGCGCTCGTGCAGCGGCGCGGCGCGTGCGCCCACCCCGACGGCGCGGTGAGGTTCGTGCTCAGTGCGCTCGAGACCTTCTCGGCGGCCTTCGCCGATCACGCGCGCCACGGCGCATGCGACGCCTGCGCGAGCCCCGCCGAGCTGCCGCTGCCCGTGCGCTCCAGCGCTGGCGCCGAACGGCGTCGTGGGGTCGGGTCGGCATCGTGAGCCATCGCGTACGCGTTAACCCGATCACCTGCGAGGCCCATGGCATGTGCGCGGAGCTGCTGCCCGAGCGCATCACGCTCGACGAGTGGGGCTATCCGCTGATCGACGGCGAGCCGCTGCCCCGCTCGCTGCTGAGCCACGCCAGGCGCGCGGCCGCGGCCTGCCCGACGTTCGCGCTGCTCGTGGAGCGCGAGCAGGGGCACGACTGACGGGGCGAACGGGCAGTCCCGTCCGGCGCGCCGGGCGCCCCGCGATCACAGCGCGTACATGTGCACCGCGGCCAGCCCCGCCCACTCTTCGTAGGGGGCGAAGAACTCGCGCACCTCGTGCTCTTGCGCGCGAGCGCGCGGATCGCCGCCGCTGAGCAGCCGTCCGACGAGCTTCAGCAGTCCCACGTCGCCTGCCGGCAGCTGATCGTGGCGGCCCTGGCCGTTCAGGGCGAGCATCTCCACGGTCCAGCTCCCGATGCCCGGGATCGCGCGCAGCCTGCGCCAGCCGTGCTCGTGGTCTGGGCTGTGCAGGTCGACGCGGCCGAGCGCCACCTCGCGGGCGGCGCGCACGAGCGTCAGCGCCCGCGTGCCGGCCAGATCGAAGGACTCCAGCAGCGCCGGCGCCGCGCCGGCCAGCGCGGCCGGCGTCGGGAGGTCGCGCAGCGTGCTCTCCGCGCCGTTCCAACCCACCCAGCGACGGCCGAGAACGGCGAGCAGGCGACGCTCGATCGCCGCGGCGCGCTCGTATTCGATCAGCTGCTCGCAGACGGCCCACGCGAGCGCCTCGAAGGGCTCTGGGCGGCGTCTGACGCGCAGCCAGGGGCGACGGCGAAGCGAGCGGCCGATCAACGGATCGCGCGCGAAGCGGCGCTGAAAGCCACGCAGGTCCTCGTCGACGCCCAGCGCGAAGCGCATCCGTGAGATCCCGTGCGCGGCGGCCGCGCGCGAGCCGGCGCGCGCCCCGAACAGGACGCGATCGGGAGCGGGCTGCGCGACGCGTACCAGGACCGGCTCCTGATCGTGATGCAGCAGGCGCTCGAGCACGCCGCCACGGCGGCGCAGCACGCCATCCATCCCGCCCCCGGGCAGGCGAAACGGACCGGTTGGTCGTATCTCCAGACGCTGCTCGAAGCTAGTCACGACCGCCGAGCAGATGCACGTCGAGCAGCAGCGAGCGGCTGCCGACGATCTGCACGAGCTCGTCTGCGGCCGAGGACGACTTGCGCCTCCGGCGGGCACGGCCCAGGCCCCGCCCGGCACGACGGCCCTTCGACAGCGCGGCGGCCTGACGCTGGCGACGCGTGACGAGACCGACGACGGCCGCCCCGGCGACAAAGCCCCCGGCCGCCACTGCCGCGGCCTGCACGGCCGGCAGCATTACAACCGAGGGGCTGCGCGAGAGCTCGCCCGAGAATGGGTAGCTGCGCACGACGGTCGCCGCGTCGGGGAGCACCGGCAGGCCGTCTATCTCCTCGCCCTCGCCGGCCGAGGCGCCCCCGGGCGCCCGGTCCTCAGAGGACCCGCCGGCGGGACGCTCGGGCTGGGGAAAGGCGCTCACGCTGGGAAGTGTAGAGCGCGCCCCAGACCCCACGTGCGGCACGCAAGGGCCTTTGGCCCCCACACGCTACGGCTCGCGCACGCCTACAGCTCGCGCTCGAACACGCGGTAGCGCTTGACGATCCGGCCGCCCATCGCTTCCATGCCGCGGTTCATGGCGGTGTTCGTCTCGAGGATCCAGCCCATCTCGCCGCCGTCCTGCGGGCGCGCTTCGGCGGCGTCGAAGTGCAGCTCGTACAGCCGAGCGGCGACGCCCGTGTGCTGGTACTCGGGCTTGACGCCGAGAAAGCCCACGCGCACGCGGTCGGTCGTTTTGCTCTTGCGCAGTAGGTGCCACCAGCCGAGCGGGAAGAGTTTGCCGTTCATCTTCGCGAGCACCTGGTTGAGGTCGGGGACGGTGATCGCCATGCCCACGACCTCGCCGGTGTCGGTGCGCTCGGCGATCATGAACCAGTGCTTGTCGAAGGCGAGCTGCAGCTCCTGTGCGAGCGCGTCGAGGTCCTTCTTGGAATAGGGCACGAAGTCCCAGTTCTCAGACCACGCCGAGTTGTAGACCTCGGCGAACGCATCCAGGTCTTTGCGCAGCTGCATGCGGCGCATCGGGCGCACGCGGATGCCGTGCTCGCTCTCGGCCTTCGCCGCGAGCTCCCAGATCACCGGCAGCACCTTGTCGCGCTCGGTCACCTCCAGGTTCCACATCAGCAGGTCGATCGCCTTGGTCATCCCCGTGCGCTCGACGAGCTGCTGGTAGTACGGCGGGTGCCACGGCTGGACGATCATCGGGCGCAGCTCGAAGCCCTCGATCAGGATCCCGCTCTCGTTGTTCATCGCGAAGTCGGCCGGGCCGACCATTCGCTCCATGCCGCGCGGCCGCAGCCAGTCCGCCGCGGCGTCGAGCAGGGCGTCGGCGACCTGCTGGTCGTCCTCCAGCTCGAAGAACCCGAACCACCCCCACTTCTTCTGCTGATAGTCGTTGAAGGCGTGGTTGACCTGCGCGGTGATGCGACCGACGACGCGGCCCTCGCGCCGGGCGAGGAAGTACTCCGCCTCGCCGTGACTGAAGAAGGCGTTCATGCGGCGGTTGAGGAACAGCCGTCGCTCGAGCTTCACCGGAGGCACCCACAGCGGGTGGTTAGCATGCAGGCGGAAGGGGAGGTCGATGAAGGCTTTTAGATCCCTTCCGCCCGAGACCGCTCTGATTTCTACCGCCACAGCGGAGGCAGACTACATGCCCACCCCAGCCGACCCGACCCAGGCTCCGGCCGACGTCTTCGCAAAGGTTCGCGACCACGAGCGCT
>DATHGU010000060.1:0-2845 GCA_035317495.1 Solirubrobacteraceae bacterium | reverse complement strand
AGTGCGCCGACGGAACCCGCTCCGCGGGCGTCGGCCAGGCGCACACGAGCGGGCTCGGCGCAGCGCTTGCGCAGCCTGTTCATCGGCCGCCGGGCGCCGTGCGCTGTGCGTGGATGTTGCGGGTCAGGCTCCGGCCGACGTAGGCGAGCATGTGCGGCAGATTGGCCTGCAGGGTCTCCATCGTGTGGCCGCCTGGATAGACGGCGCCGTGGGCGGTCGCTCCGGCGGCGCGCAGCGCGGCCGCGAACGGGGCGTTCTCCGAGGGGTCGGCGATGCTGTCCGATTCGCCGCCGTAGACGTACGCGTTCAGGCCTTCACGCGCGATCACCGGGCGAGCGGAGCGCAGCTCGTCGCTGAGACCGTTGAAGAAGCCCAGCCAGCTCTCCACGACGGAGAAGCGCTCGGGGTGCCCGAGCGCGAGGTTCATGGCGCCGTAGCCGCCCATCGAGTCGCCGAGGATCGCGCGGCCGCCGCGCGTCGGAACGGTCGGAAGCATCCGGTCGACGAGCTCCTGCACTTCGAGCACGTAGGACTCGTAGCGGCGCGTGCCCTGGTCGCGCCAGTTGTTGGCCCCCCGGCCGCCCTGGATCATCACGGCGATTGCCGGCGGCATCTCGTGCCGCGCGATCAGGCGGTCGAGCTCGTCCTGCAGGCCGATCTCCAGGAAGGACGTGGCGGACTGGTTGTTGCCGTGCAGCAGGTAGAGGACCGGATAGTGACGCGTCGTCGCGTCGAAGCCGGGCGGCAGGTAGACGACGAACGAGCCCTTGCCGGCGAGAGCCGCGGACCAGTACGTGGCCGTGTCGATCGAGCTGCCCGCGGCGTCATGACTCGTGGAGACGAGCGTCGGCAGCGGCGGCGGGGCCGGTGCGAGCGAGCGAGCCACCGGCGTCTCGACGGCAGGCGCGGCGGAGCGCAGGCCGAGCAGGCGCTCCGCCGGCAGGGCACCCTGCAGGATCAGCACCGCGCAGATCGCGGCGAACGCGCTGAGCAGCGCGCCGACGCCCAGCACGCGCGGGACGGCGCGCGGCTGCTGCCAGGAGCCCTGGGCGGGCATGCCCGCGGTCGCCGCCTCGAGGCGGGGCGGGAAGGCGGGCACCCATGCGGGCGGCAGCGCTTCGACGGCTTCGGCGGCCCGGCCGGGCCAGCTCCACTCGCCGAGGCTGTCGATCCACAGTTGCGTTCGCGAGGTCTTCGCTCCAGCGGACATCCAGGGGATTCAACGAACGAACGGCGAGAAACCCAAGCCCTGCACGAACGTGCCCAAACGCACGCACGCCCGCCACGGCGCCCGCGCGGGCGCCGTGTCGTCGGCTCGCTGTCAGCGAGTGCTCCACAGTCGGCCGGTGTCGCCGAAGCCGAGGGCCTGCTTGGCGGCCTGCGTGAGATCGAATTCGCGGCCGGCCACGTACGGGCCGCGGTCGATGACGGGTACGCGGATCGAGTGGCCGTTGTAGCGCAGCGTCACCAGCGTGCCGCAAGGCAGCGTCTTGTTGGCGACCCCCATGGTGGCGCTCGTGAGCGAGCCGCCGCATGCCAGGCCACCGCCTCCGCCGTACCAGGAGGCCTCGGCCAGACGGTAGACGTTCAGGCGCCCGAGCCTGCGGTGCGCGCCGAGATCGGCGCCGTCGCCCGCGAAGCTCAGGCGAACGCGCCGGCTGCCCGTCTGGCGCGGGAGATAGCGCAGGCGAAAGCGGCCCTTGGCGCGGGTGAGCGCGTGCGCGACCGTGCTCCATCCGTGCCGGCCGATCGCCTGCAGCGTCACCGTGCGCCCGGACAGCCCGGGGCTCAGCATTCCGGTGACGCTGACGCGTTGTCCGTCGAGGACGTTCAGGCGCGCGCTGTGAACGCGCAGGGTGGTGCTCAGCGCTCGCCCGAGCGGTGGCGTGGCAAGCGCCGGCGTCGTCGAGACGATGCCGACGGGAGCCAGCGCGAGAGCATGCTGCGCGGGCGGCGCGGGGACGTACATCTGATGCGAACCTCCTTGTAATCCGCCTACGGGGTTAGCTGTCGGACTCACGGCCCGGCCGAGCGCGCGACATGCGCGCGTCAACCGGGCGTTACGGCCACATCAGCGGCCGATTCGCCCCATCCGGTGCCCTAACGACGGGTCCGGCAGTGGTTCCCCCGATCGCCGCCATGAACGGCGGCGACTCAGCAGAGTCGAACGATTGTTCGCATCCTAGGCGCAGCCCACGCCGTTCTTCTGTGACGGCGCGCACATATATCCCTTGACAGGGGGTAGATTCTGTGCGATGATTTGACCCGTGGATCGTCCAGAGCACAAGCGCCAGAGGTGCGGATCAACCGAGTGGGTCGCCGCATCGCCAAAGCAGTACGCGGCTGTGATGGCCAAACAGCGACAAGCTCTCGGCCAAGAGCCTCCGACGCCCGACTGCATCACGGTCTGCCGAGGATGCGGCACGGTCCGCATCGACCTAGTAACCACGTTCCACGTCCCCTGATGCCGCCCGTTGATCGCAGCGAACCGATCCGCGCCGACTACTCGGAGTCGTCGTACTCGCTCATGGAGTTCATGCGCGAGTTCCCCGATGACGCCGCCTGCCTGGACTGGCTCTGGCGCAACCGCTACTCCGAGGACGGATCGCACGCCTACTGCCCCAAGTGCGACCGCGAGCGCAAGTTCCACAAGGTCAAGGAGCGCCCGGCGTGGGATTGCGACTCCTGCGGCTACCACATGCACCCGCTCGCCGGGACGATCTTCGCCAAGTCCTCGACCTCGCTGCAGCTTTGGTTCTTCGCCATCCACCTGATGACGAGCACTCGCTGCGGAGTGTCGGCCAAGCAGCTTGAGCGCGAGCTTGGCGTGACCTATAAGACCGCT
>DATHGU010000059.1:0-2902 GCA_035317495.1 Solirubrobacteraceae bacterium | reverse complement strand
GAGCCTCGAGCAGGCGCCCGAGGCGTACGCTCTGTACGACCGCCGCGAGGCGCTTAAGATCGTGCTCAACCCGTAGAGACCGCCGAGGAGGAGACCGCATGACCGCAGCCGCCGACACAGCCACCGCACTCCCCGACTCGCTTGGGGCGCCCGCGCGCGAGTTCCTCGCTCGACCGCCGCTGCTGTTGATCGGCGACGAGCGCCTGCAGGCAGCCGACGGGCGCACCTTCGTGACGCTGGACCCCTCGAACGGGCAGGAGATCGCGACGGTCGCGCAGGCGGGCGCGGAGGACGTCGAGCGCGCCGTGCGCGCCGCGCGCGCGGCCCTCGAGGAGGGGCCATGGGCGACGCTGGCGGCGTCCGGGCGCGAGCGGCTGATGAACGCCCTCGCCGACGCGATCGAAGGGCACGCCGAGGAGCTCGCTCAGATCGAGTCGCTCGACAACGGCAAGCCCGTCGGGCTGGCCCAGTACGTCGACGTGGCCGGAACGGTCGGGCACCTGCGCTACTTCGCGGGCTGGCCGACGAAGATCGAGGGCGGCGTGCTGCCGGTCAGCGCGCCGAACATGCTCTGCTACACGCGCCGCGAGCCGGTCGGCGTGTGCGCGCAGATCGTGCCGTGGAACTTCCCCTTGCTGATGAGCGCGTGGAAGCTCGGCCCGGCGCTCGCGGCGGGCTGCACGACGGTCCTCAAGCCGGCCGAGCAGACGCCGCTGAGCGCGTTGCGCCTGGGTGAGCTGGCGCTCGAGGTCGGTTTCCCGCCTGGCGTGCTCAACGTGCTGACCGGCGACGGCTCGACCGGCGCCGCTCTGGTGGACAGTCCCGGCGTCGACAAGATCGCCTTCACCGGCTCCACCGAGGTCGGCCGCGAGATCGGTGCGAAGGCGGGGCGGGCGCTGAAGCGCGTGACGCTCGAGCTCGGCGGCAAGTCGCCGAACGTGATCCTCTCCGACGCCGACCTCGAGGCCGCCGTGAAGGGCTCCTTCCAGGCGATCTACTTCAACTCGGGCCAGGCCTGCAACGCGGGCTCGCGCCTGTTCGTGCCGTCTGAGCGCTTCGATGAGGTGATGGACGCGTTGACGGATGCGGCCAACGCGGCGAAGCTCGGTCCGGGCCTCGACCCACAGTCCCAGCTCGGGCCGCTCGTCTCAGCCGAGCAGCGCGACCGCGTGATGGGCTACATCGAGTCCGGCCGCGAGCAGGGAGCCGAGCTGCTTGCGGGCGGCGGCGCCGCTCTCACGGACAGCGGCGGCTACTACGTCGCGCCGACCCTGTTCAGCACGAGCTCCGACGAGCTGCGGATCGCCCGCGAGGAGATCTTCGGGCCGGTGCTCGTCGCCTCGCCCTACGACACGCTCGAGGAGGTCGCCGAGCGCGCGAACGACGGCGACTACGGGCTGGCGGCCGGCGTGTGGACGCGCGACGTCTCGAGCGCCCATCGCCTGGCCGCGATGCTGCGGGCGGGCTCTGTGTACATCAACACGTGGGGCGCCGTCGATCCTTCGGCGCCGTTCGGCGGCTTCAAGGCCTCGGGCATCGGCCGCGAGCACGGCCACGACGGCCTCGACGCCTACCTGGAGACCAAGACCGTGTGGACTGCGTTGTGAGCCGCGCGGCGTCGTGAACGTCGCCGCGCAGAGCGAACTCCGCCTAGCCCGCACAGGCACCCGGCAGTGGACGCCGGTGCTCGGCGCCGCGTGCGCGCTGCTGCTGCTGGCGGCGACCGCCGAGATCGTCCTCGACGGAGCTGTCGGACACTCGCCGCTGATCCCCAAATCGCCCGAAATCGCGGGTTGGCTGACCACCCCCTTCGGGGGCGGTGCCCGCATCGGCGAGCGTCTCGGGTTCCGCGTCTTCCTGATCGCCGTACTGGTCTTCACGGCAGCCTACGCGGGCCTGCTGGCGCTCGGCCGTGGCATCTCCAAACGCTGGGCGATCGTCCTGATCGCGGCGCTGCACGCGATCATCTTCGTGGGACCGATCCTGCTCTCGACCGACGTCTTCAGCTACATCGCCTATGCGCGCATGGGCGTCGAACACGGCCTCAACCCGTATCTGCACGGACCGATCGCGATCGCGCACGACCCCGTCTACAAGTACGTCGGGCAGGACTGGAAGCACGTCGACACGGCATACGGCCCGCTCTACACGCTGCTCTCGTACCCCTTCGCCCCGCTCGGGGTCAACGGCGCGGTATGGGGCATGAAGATCCTCGCGCTGCTCTCGAGCGCCGGCACGCTCGCCCTGACATGGCGCTGCGCGCGCCTGCGCAAGCTTGACCCGGTCGTCGCCGTGCTCGTGGTCGGCGCCAACCCTTTGTACGTGATCTACGCCCTCGGCGGCGCGCACAACGACCTGATCATGCTGCTCATGATGATGGCGGCAGTCAGCCTGACGTTCGCGCGCCGGGACGGCGCGGCGGCGGCCATGGTCGTCGCGGGCGCGCTCGTGAAGGCCACCGTGGCGGCGCTGCTGCCCTTCATGATCCTCGCGCGGCGCCGTCGGGCGCAGATCTTCGGGGCGCTGGCAGCGCTCGGCCTCGGCGTGCTGCTCGGCTACGCCTTCTTCGGCGTCGACGGGATCAACATCGTCGCGGCGCTCAATCGCGACGCTGCGTTCGTCTCGAGCGACAGCTTCCCCACCGAGATCGCGCACCTGGTCGGCAAGCCGGGGGTGTTCCCGATCGATCACGATCTGCTGAAGGGCGCACTGGTGGTGGTCGTGCTCCATCTGCTGTGGCGCACCTGGCGCGGCTACGACTGGGTCGCGGCCTCCGGCTGGGCGCTGCTGGCGATCTCGGTCACGAGCACCTGGCTGCTCGCGTGGTACATCCTTTGGCCGCTGCCGCTCGCGGTGATCTCACGCGATCGCCGCCTGCTCGTGGCGACGCTCGCCGTACAGG
>DATHGU010000058.1:0-7348 GCA_035317495.1 Solirubrobacteraceae bacterium | reverse complement strand
AGAAGGCCGCCCGCGGCTGAAGCCCGACGGTCTGCAGGACCGCGATCGCGGAGGCCACAAGTGAGATTCCGGTCGCGATCGCGAGGGTGCACAGTCCAAGCTCCCACGCTGGCGCGAAATGAACCGACGCGCCTGTGGTCTGATGAAGCCAACCATCGATCAGCCACTGCCCCACGAGCCCCGCAGCGGTGCCGATCAGGCATCCCGAGATCAACACAGATCCGCTCTCGTAGAAGACCAGCCTGGCGAACTGGCCGTAGCTCATGCCGATCGACCTCAGTGAGTCAAGCCTGCCGCGTCTCTGCCAGATCGCGGCGACCATCAGGGCGAGTACCGACGCGACGGTAACGATCAGCACGACGATCGTCGTGTCGTTCAGCCTCGACAGGGTGCTGCCGAGAACCGCGCCGACTTCCGCTCGCCGTTGCTCGATCGTCTGGACGGCGAGTGCCGACCCACGCGGCAGTGCTTCTTCTACAGCGCGTTTGCCCTGCTCATCGGGGACGCCGGGCTTCAGCGCAACGGCGAGCTGCGTGGCCGTGCTGCTGCCCCACAGCCTCGCGTGGTCATCGCCGTTCATGACGATCGCGCCCGACAGCCAGCCGTAGTTCGCGATCGTCGCGGCGAGCTTAAAGCTCACGTTGCCGGCGGGTGTGGGCAATGTGAGGCGTTGGCCAAGCCGCACGTGGTGCTCGCGGGCGATGGTCTGGCTGATCGCAACCCAGCCGCCTTCACGCAGGTGACGGTTAGCGATGGTCAACGAGCCGGCGACGAGCTGGCTCGGAGCGATCTGACTTGCGCTCTGCGGCGGTACGGCGAGGACCCAGACGCGCCTGCTGTGCACGTCAAGGAAGGAGTCTCGCCAGGGGAGCACCGAGCTCACGACGTCGAGGCGCTGCAGACGACGCTCCGTCTCGGCGTATCGGAAGGGCTGCGTTGTGTAGACGTTCTCCGGCCCGCCGGGCCTGATCCACAGGCTGGCACTTGAGAGCAGATCCGTGGCGCCCGTGCGCGCCGCGCGCTTCACGTCTGCGACCGACCCGCCGATCAGGACCATCAAGAGCGCCGCGATCGCGCCCGTCGCCAGCAGCGCGACCGACCGGGTGGCAGAACCCCGCAGCTCGGCGATCGCGAGGCGCGCGGAGGGGTCGTCCAAATGTCGCGAGAGCGCGCGCGCCAACTTGAGCAGGTAGCGCGCCGTCATCGGCAGGCAGATGACCAGGCCCGCCGCGAGGCCCACGAGCGCGACGACCGTCGTAGCGGGTTCGAGCGCCGATGCGGTGATCGAGGCACTTGCGAGCAGGGCTCCACCGGCAAAGACCAGAGCATCGGAGAGACGCAGCTTGCGCGTGAGCGACAGAGTGCGGCCCACCGCGTCAGGCGCGGCCGTCGCACTCCCCCGAAGGATCACCAGCGCTGGCAAGGCCGCTGCCGCGAACGCCGCCGCCATGCCGCCGGCTATCGCGATCAGAACGGTTTGAGGCGACACAATGCGCTGGGCGCCGATGTCGAACGCCGCAGCAATGTATCCGGGCACCGTCCGATAGGCGAGCATCGAGACGAGCTCGCCTGCAAGCAGGCCGAGGGCGCAGCCGGCGATCCCGAGAATCAGGGCATCGAAGGCCAGCGAGGCGATGATCATGGAATCGGGAGTGCCGCTCTCGATCAGGTACGCGATGAAGCGCCGGCGCTCATCGCTGGCGAGCAGCAGCGCGTTGTAGGCGAGGATCAGGCCGGCGACCAGGCTGATCGCGCTGAACAGCAGCGTCACCTGCTTTTCAGGTCCGGCGGCATTGCCAAGGAGCCTTGCCTCCGTGTCAATCGAGCGGGCAGTCATCGTTGCGCCAAAGCGACCGGCAAGCGCGCGGCGGAGCGCGCTTGCACGCCCGGGCTGTGCCTCGATCAAGACGCGCGTGACGCGCCCCGGCAACCCCGCGATGCTTTGCACGATCGGCAACGGGGCAGCAGCGATCGGGCTCTCGGCAAGCGTGCCGATCTTCTCGCTCGGCACGGGTGCGTCGAACGCCAGGTGTTCGGTGCGACCGCCGACTTGGATCGTGAGGATGCGTCCGGGCCGAGCGCCAATCGCGCGCGCCGTGGGTTCGGTCAAGACCAGCAATCCTCGCCGAGAGGCTTCGCCGGTACGTTGAAACTGCAGCGAGAGCTTGCCCCCGAGCGGAGCGATCTGTTCGGTCGCGCCCACCAGGGTGAGCGCCCGCCGCCCCTTCGGCCCGACGGCGACGATCGGCTGCTCCATGATCGGCGCCGCCGCCTTTACATCGGCCATCCGTTCGACTTCCTCAGCGACGTTCTCGTCGACGCCCCCCGGTCCCCGCGATGCGAGTTCGAGCGTCGCGCGGCCGGCGACTCCGTGCGTGATCTCCTCGAACGAGCCCGTGATGCTGTGATGGGAGACCTGAACAGCGAATAGCAGCGCGACGCCGGCAGCTACGCCAACGACAGCCATCAGCTCGCGCAACGGCTGAACGCGCAGATGGCGCCTGTAGAAGAGAAGCAGCGTCCGTAGGTAGCCGATCATTGCAAGATCGCCGCCTGCTCCTGATCGGCTTCGGTCAGCTTGCCATCGCGCATCCCCAGGACGCGGCTGGCGTAGCGCGCCACGCGCCCATCGTGGGTCACAAGGACGGTAGCCGCGCCTCGCTCGCTGGGAAGAGCGCTCAGCAGATCGAGCACGCTTCCTCCCGTCTCGCTGTCGAGGTTGCCGGTCGGCTCATCCACGAGGACGAGCTTCGGCTCGCCGACGAGGGCGCGCGCGACCGCGACGCGTTGTTGCTCACCGCCCGAGAGCTCGGCGGGCGTATGGCCCGACCGGCGCAGCAGCTGCACGTCATCGAGGGCGGCGAGCGCCCGTTTACGCGCCTCGCGGTGAGGCGTCCCACGAAGCAGAAGTGGGACCGCCACGTTTTCCTCGGCGGTGAGCCCGGCAACCAAATTAAAGCTCTGGTACACGAAGCCCAACTCGGTCCGCCGGTAGGAGAGCATCTCGCGTTTCGTGAGCGTGGCGAGGTCGCGATCCTCGAATCGCACACTGCCTGAGTCCGCTCGAAGAAGGCCCGCTGCCAGCAGCACCAGAGTCGTCTTGCCGGAGCCGCTGGGGCCGAAGATCGCAACGAACTCGCGTGCGCACACGCTCATGCTCACGTCATCGACGGCGTGGATAGCCTCGCCGGGGCTGTCGTAATACTTGCGCGCGCGCCGCAGCTCAAGCATCGCCCGCGGCTCGGCGCGACCCGGCCTGCGGAAAGCGATAGACCCTGCCGCGCTCGCTCATGGGCTCGGGATCGACGAGCCTGCCATCCCGCAGGTAGAGGATCGGTTCCGCTCGCAAGAGAGACTCCGCGTTGCTGTCGGTGATCAAGACGGCAACCTTGGCGTCTTGCGCGAGGGATGAGAGAAGCATCATCACGGCCTCCTGCTCGACCAATGAGAGCCTCGACGCCGGGCCGTCGGCAAGAAGCAGGCGCGGTTCGGTCACGAGGGCGCGCGCGATTGCTACGCGCTGGCGCTCCCCATCGGAGAGCTCGTGCAGCTCCACGCCGATGCAGTGCTCGGCCTCACACGCGAGCAGCGCCTCCCGCGCCCTGCGCTCGGCGCTGCGGTGATCGCGATGGTCGACCAGCAGCGGGAGGGTCACGTGCTCGAGCACGCTGAGCCGCTCCTGCCACGGCTCGGCGGACCAGACGCACGCGATCTCGCGTCGGCGCATACGCATCCGCTCGTCATTTGGGAGCGCGTCAAGCCGCGTGCCGTTGTAGAGAACGGCGCCGCTGTCTGGCGTCTGCAAGCCCGCGGCGATGCGCAGCAGGGTAGTCTTGCCGGCGCCGCTTGGACCGAAGATGCCGACGATCTGACCGCGGTCGAGCTCGAGCGACACGCGATCCAGTGCAACCCGTGTGCCGGCCGGCCGCGGGTAGCACTTGGAGACCTGCTCGAGACGAAGGATCACCTCAGCGGACCCCTCGATTTCGTTTCCGCTGCGGCTGTGTGTGTCGCAATCTACTGGCCCGCACCGTCCTGCTCCTGCTCGCTGTGGGTCGAGCGCAGGCGCCGAGCGGCCATCCTGCTGAACAGCTCGTCACGAGCGCCCTGTGCGTCAGCGCGCTCTGCGAGCCTGAGCGTCCATGCGCCGAGGGCCAGAGTGCGTCTCGGTTGAGAAGCCACGAGACCATCTCGTATGCGTGTCTGGCCCATTTGAGCTCCCCTTCAAGTTGAAAGATGTCTGCGCTCAGATTCAGGCGAAGCAACACATGGTCTGCCCGCAGTTGCACCCCGTGGACGGGGATCGCTTCCCGCACGCGCGAAAGCTCCTTCAGGCGCGCCGCACGGTCCAGCTCGTAGGCTTCTATCTGCTTCAGCGAATCCTTGAGGCGCTCGGGGCCAGCGAGCGTGATCTTCACGAGCAGCGGCCGGCGAGAAAGTCGTGCCGAGCTCGCCGTCTCGCCCCACCATCGCCCGAACTCCTGCTCGCCGCTTTCGGTGATCGCGTAGACGTGTCGGTCGTCTCGCGGCTCCCCGGCGCTCTCGACGCGTTCGATCAGCCCGTCGTCCTCTAGCTTCTTGATCGTCTGGTACAGCTGACCGGAGTTGATAGCCCACGCTGGCCCCAAACGCCCCTGCAGCCGGTCGGCGAGCTCGTAGGGATAGGCGGACCTATCGAGGAGCAGTCCAAGGAGTGCGTGCTTTGCTGACATTCAATCTCCTTTGGGCACCCGGCCCGTCTAGTGCGTCCCCATTGGCAGGAGCTTTCGGCAGGCCGGAATCCTACACTTCTGCAGGGGATACCGGCGGGCCGTTCGCCAAGTGCCTACCTTAACGGCAGTACTCGTGGTCCGTGTTCCCGATCCGCCTGGCTGGTTCCACGCACCGCAACACTGTTTCTCACTGCCGGCGGAGCAACGCTGGCGCCAGTCTTGATCTCATAGGGAATATTCCAAAGCCGTCGATTTCGAATCCAGATGAGCCCGTGCGAAATACCTACTTAACGGTATTGGCGACGAGCGGGGAGCGCGGCATCCTCTGCCCGAGATGATCGCGGAGACACAAGCCAGTCAGTCTTCCGACTCGTCTCGTCTCGCCAGTGGCAGTAGGTCAGGGCGTCCTTCGGGACGCCCTGACCCAGGCGAACGAGGCGGTGCCCGGGGGCCGGTCCTCATCGAGCTCAGCAAGCGGCAGATCACTCGAGTGCTTCGCGACGCTGGTGGGGCCGGGGGGCTCACGAGAGCATTGGCAGACGCTCGCGATCTCCGCTTTGCGCTGGACGTAGTGTCCTCCGACGCGTTCGCCATGAAGTCGCGCGAAGGCAGGCTCTCCACCTCGCTTGTGCGCGGCCTGCTCGTGCTTCTGTGTCTCCCGGCTGACGGAGGTGAGATGGCGGTCACGGACATAGCTAAAACGGTCGGACTCAGCGCGAGTACGACGTACCGCTACGTCTCCACGCTAGTGGAGCTCGGACTCGCGGAACGTGATCCCGCCTCGCGAAAGTACAGGCGGTCACGATCTGATGAGCCCGCGTGATGAGACCGCCCCGCCAACGTCACACCCCGCCCCCGGATGCCTTCGGGATAGCTCGCGGTCCTCGTCTGAGCGGGCACGGGCAAGGGCGTCGTGGTCTCTGCGGCGGCGAGCGCATGGCGGCGCGAGGGCTACGAGGTGATCGGCACCGCGGTCGCCGGCGCCACGGCGAAGCGGCTGGGCGCCGACGCGAAACTCGAGCAGTCGATCACGACAGACGCGCTGATCGGGCGGGTTGAGAATGGCCGCGTCAACATGGGCTCACGAACGGTGGTCGTGATGGACGAGGCCGAGATGGCCGACACCAAGCGCCTGGCGTCGCTGACCGAGCTCACAGCTAGGCAAGAGAGCAAGCTGGTGCTCGTCGGCGACCAGGCGCAACTGCCATCGATCGGCGCTGGTGGCATGTTCGAGGCTCTGCAGGACCATGTCCCAACTGCGGCCGTGCGCGAGGTGCACCGTGCGCGACACGTTTGGGAGCGCAAGGCATGGGCGCAGGTTCGCGAGGGCGAGTCTCAGCGCGCCCTGGTCAGCTATCAGGCCCACGAGCGCCTGCACATCGCCGACACCCGCGACGAGGCCGTGGAGCGGATGGTCGGCGACTGGGACCGTGCGCGCCAGGAGAGCCCGCAGGAGCGCGCGGTGATGCTCAGCGATGCCTCGAACGTCGAGCTCGACCGCATCAACGCGCTCGCGCAGGAGCGCCGCGCGCAGGCCGGCGAGCTCGGTGCTCGCCAGATCGCCCTACCCGACCGGCCCTACGGTCTCGCGGCCGGCGATCGGCCCGTGCAGTTAGATCGTCAAGCTCTGATTTTGCGAGCATGGAGATATGCGTTCAGACCCAACCGAACCCGGAGGACTGTCTCTTCCTCCGCTCAGGTGGGTGGGCGAATGGACGCCTAACGGGATCGGCTCGGGTGCAGAAAGCAGACTCGGAGCCGAAGCGTGAGACCGCAGAGCGCGTAGAGGATGGCGACGCCGATGAGCGTGAACTTGATGGTCGAGCAGAGGGCCGCGAACGGCGGCGCGAAGCTGCCGCCGTTGCCGGCGAGCGTGAGTAGCAGGGCGACGTTTTCAGTCGCGTCGAACGCCGCGGCAGCGAGGGCCAAGAACGGGATGAGCACACCGAGAACGGCGAGGCGCGGCCAGCCGCGTGCTCGTGCGGTGTCGCGGACGGCGAAGTCAGCGAGCGCGAAAAACAGGCCGTAGGAGAGCATGAAGCCGTAGTCGAGTAGCAGCGAGAGATGCGCGGCGCTGCGGCCTTTCGCTCCCCATTCGGCGATGATCTGCGCCGCGTGCGACCGGCTGCCAGCAAACTCGAATGCAAGGATCGTTGGCCCATGCGAGACGTGCGATGGGTCGATCAGTTCGAGGATCACTGTGAACGCGACGGTGGCTATGCCGAGCAGGATCAGTGCGCGCTTGCGATCGAGGCTCAAGAGTGCGCTGCTCCGCCGTGATCGGTGGAGCAGCCGGCTTGAAGCTGGCTCATCGTGAACAGCGAGCGCAGGTCAAGGCCCTCGGCGGCGAGGTTCTCCCGGCCGCCGGCCTCGCGGTCGATCACGCACAGCACCGCCGAGATATCGGCCTCTCGCGCTCGCAGCTCCCGGCACGACTCGATGACCTGCCCGCCCGAGGTCACGACATCCTCGATGACCGCAACCCGGCGAGTTGCGATCTCGCCGCCCTCGGCGAGGCGACAGGTCCCATAGGTCTTTGGGGTCTTGCGGACGAATACGGCCGGCAGGCCGCACACCTGGGAGGCGACGACGGCGAGCGGCACGCCGCCCAGCTCAAGACCGGCGAGCACGTCCAC
>DATHGU010000057.1:0-6156 GCA_035317495.1 Solirubrobacteraceae bacterium | reverse complement strand
CTGGGACTGCTCGCGGACGAAAAAATCACCAAGCCGCTTGCGATCGGGACGACCGGCATCTCCTACGGCGGCGGCCAGAGCATCGAGCTCGCCTATCTGAAGAACCGGATCCGTCTTCCCAACGGCGAATTCGCCCCATGGACCAGCCCGAAAGGCAAAAAACTTCGCATCGCCGCGACCTATCCGCGCTGGCCGTGGTCTGACCTCGTCGATGCGCTGACGCCCAACGGACGCTTCCTCGATACCGAAGTGGCGCCGTTCGCGCAGAGCTACGAACCGTTCGGCGTCGAGATCCAGAGCTACGTCACAGGGCTTTACGCGCTGGGCAACGCGAGCGGCTTCATCGCTCCCGAGGGCGCCGATCCGGAAGCGGACCTCACGAAATGGTTCGCGGCGACGAACGCCGGCGAGCCCGCCAACCCCGAAGACGAAGCGATCGCCAAACAGATCTACACCTACCACCAGGGCTACGGCATGCCCGGCAGGCCCGCGCCGATGTTGCTGCAGAGCGGTTGGACCGATGACCTCTTCCCGCCCTCGCAATCGTTGCGAATCTACAACGCGGTCCGTGCGCTGAAAGGCTACGCGGCACTGCAGTTCGGCGACCTCGGACACAGTCGTGGCTCGAACAAGGAAAACACCGATCACGCCTTCCAAGAACAGGGCGCGAGCTTCTTCGAAAAACGGTTGAAGCACACCGGGACGGCGCCGGCAAACGGCAGCGTCACGGCGTACACGCAGACATGCCCCCGGGGGGCTCCCGGCGGTGGCCCGTTCAGCGCGAAACGGTGGTCGAAACTGCATCCGCACACGGTCGCCTTCGGTTCTGCGGCCGGCCAGCTGTTCACCTCTGCCGGCGGCAACGCGACGATCGCGGCCGAATTCGACCCGATCGCCAATTCGGACGCATGCAAGGAAGTAAAAGCCGAAACCGAGCCGAACACCGCCAACTACACGCTGACCAGCCCAGGCTTCACGCTGATGGGGCTGCCCACCGTGACGGCGACCGTCAAAACTGTCAGCACATTCGGCGAGCTTGTCGCGCGCCTGTGGGATGTTCTGCCCAGCGGCGAACAGCGCCTGGTCACCCGCGGCGTCTATCGCCTGAACGACAACCAGGAAGGCAACATCACCTTCCAGCTGCACGGCAACGGCTATGAATTCCCGGCGGGCGACACGGTGAAGCTGCAGCTGCTCGGCCGCGACGCGCCCTACTACCGCGCGAGCAACGGAACGTTCGCGATCGAAGCAACGAACCTCACGGTCTCGCTGCCGACACTCTGACCCGCTACCTGACCGGCGCGGTGGCCGGCTTGTGCCCGTTCTGGCCGGCCGCCGATGCGCGCTTGGTGCCGTTCTGGCGGCTGGCGGCCGCGCGCTTCGCGTCCTTGGCGGCTGCCTTGGCGCCGGCGCCTCGCACGCGCTTTGCCGGCTTGGCCGGCTCGAGCAGCCCAAGCAGCTCGTCCATCGCCCGCTCGATGCCGGTCGTCAGCACGTCGATGTCGGGCGCGCCGTCGTAGTCGCCCGTCACACCAAAGTACAGCCCGCCGTCGTAGGAGAAGATCGCCACGACGATGCGGATCGAGCCGACGACGGGGACGAACGGATAGGACTCGAGCATCCGCCGGCCGAGCGTCTGCACGGGCTGCTGGGGGCCCGGGACGTTGGTCGTGGCGGTGTGCATGTTCAGCCGCGGCGAGAGCGTCACCAGGCGGCTGCCCAACGCGAGCAGCAGCGGCGGCGCGAAGCCCGACAGCGAGCTCAGCACATCGCCGGCGACGGCCTGCTTGGACTGCTTGACGCCGTCCATCTCGGCACGGATCTGCCGCAAGCGCCGCGCGGGGTCGCTCAGACCCACCGGCAGCCCCGCGAAGACCGCCGAGACGCGGTTGTTGTAGACGCCTTTCTCACCTCGCCTGCGGATCGATACGGGCACCATCGTGCGGATCACCTGGCCCTCCGGCGGCTGCTCGCCGCGTGACTGCAAGAGGTCGCGAAAGCCGCCCGTGATGACCGTCAGCACGACGTCGTTGACGGTGCCGCCCAAGCCGCTGCGCACCGCCTTGACATCGGCCAAGCGCAGCTTTCCCCAGCTCCAGCGCCGGTGCGGCCCGATCGGGCCGGTCAGCGAGGAGGCCGCGACGGGGCGCAGGCTGGGGCCGGCCGACGCCGCGGCACGGGCGATCTCGGCGAGCGAACGAAGCGTTTCCCGCGGTGTGCGCAGCGCCTGTTTGAGCGTTTCCAGCTGCCCGGCCGGGCTCGCGCGGCGCACGACCGTGCGCAGCAGCACCTCGATACCCGAAGGCTCCGGCGGCGCGGACCATTCTCGCCCCTGGCGCTCCGCGGCCGTGTCGTCGGAGAACATAACCGACATCAGGTCGGTGGCGGCCACGCCGTCGACCATGCAGTGGTGCACCTTCGAGAGCAGCGCCCAGCGGCCGTCCTGCATCCCCTCGACCGTCCACAGCTCCCATAGCGGCTTGTTCCTGTCGAGATGCTGCGAGAAGACGCGCGCGGCCATCTGGCGCACCTGCTGCTCTGAGCCGGGAGCCGGTATCGCCGTGCGTCGGAGGTGGTAGTCGAGCGAGAAATGTGGATCGTCGATCCACACCGGCGGTCCGGCGGCCAGCGGCACGAAGCGGACCTTCTGTCGGTAGCGCGGAACCAGCTCGAGCTTTCCGGCGACCATCGCCCGCAGGTCATCGAACGGCGGCGGCGGGCCCTCGAAGATGCTCACCCCGCCGATGTGCATCGGCGTGGTGTCGTTCTCGATGTGCAGGAACGACGAGTCGATCGGGCTCATCCATTCCATGCGGCCTCCCGAGTGGCGTCGAGCGCCCGGCCCAGCACCCTGTAGACGTCGGGGTGGACGGACATCCCGCAGTGGCTCGAGTCGACCTCGACTGCCTCCGCGTGAGGGTCTACGCAGGCGCGCCAGTCGACGACCCCATCGCTGCGCGAGTAGAGCGCCGTCGCCGTGCCCGGCGCGAGCGGCGCCTCCAGGTCGGCGCGAAACGCCGCGCAGCACTCGCCGTCCTTGCAGCCGCTCGAGAGCACGCCCGGCATTCCGATGTCGCCGAGCCTTGCCACCCAGCGCACCGTTCGCAGGACGTGCTCGGAGACGGCCAGCCCATCGCCGATCGGCGATCCCAGCATCACCAGGCCCGCCACCGCCCGCGGGTTGCGCACGGCCAGCGCACGCGCGAGCGCGCCGCCACGGCTCTGCCCGATCAGGAAGACCGGCTGCCCGGAGTCCGCGGCGAGCCCCAGCAGCTGGTCCTCGAGCTTGCCCACCACCCGCTCCGCGCAGCCGACGTTCGCCCGCATGCCGCTCATGCGCACGCGGTGCCCGCGGCGCCGCAGCCACTGGCGCAACACGGTCAACGAGGCATCGCCCGCCATGAACCCGGGAATCAGCAGAACCGGCTGGGCATCGGCCCGCCGCTCGACCGCACGAAACTCACGATCGGCCAGCAGCCGGGCGAGCTCGCCGCCGTAGCGGAGCTCGCCCCACAGAGGCGCGACCGGTGCCCCCGTGGCGGTGGCCTCAGCGGTCATGACTCCCATAGAGTACGCCCAATGGAGCTCGCCGATAGGCATGTCGTCGTGACGGGCGGGGGAGGGGGCATCGGCGGAGCGCTCGCGCGCGCACTGTCGGAAGAGGGCGCGCGTACGGTCGTTGTCGCCGATCGCGACCTCGCGTCGGCGCAGGCGGTCGCCGAGCAGGTCGGCGGATCGGCGCTGCAGTTCGATGCCGCGCGCGAGAGCAGCGTGCGGGAGCTGATCGCTCGCGCCACGGAGGCGGGCGGACCGATCGACATCTTCATCTCCAACGCCGGGGTGCCCGGCGACATGGGCGGGCCCGAGGCTCCCGACGAGGCATGGGAGGAGGCCTGGCACGTCAACGTGATGGCGCACGTGTGGGCGGCCCGCGCGCTGCTGCCCGACATGCTCGACCGCGGCGAGGGCTATCTGATCAACACCGCCTCGGCCGCCGGGCTGCTCACGCAGGTCTCCTCGTTGATCTACAGCGTCACCAAGCACGCGGCCGTGTCGCTCGCCGAGTGGCTCGCGATCGAGTACGGCGACGCGGGCATCCGCGTCTCGTGCATCTGCCCGCAGGGCGTGCGCACGCCGATGCTCGAGCTTGCGATGACAGAGCCCGCGAGCGCGGCTGCGCTCGCCGCCGGCGGGCTGCTCGAGCCCGACGAGGTCGCAGCGACGGTCGTGCAGGGCATCCAGGAGGAGCGACTGCTGATCCTGCCCCATCAACAGGTCGCGCGGCACATGGCCTTGAAGGGATCCGATCCCGAACGGTGGATCGCCGGTATGCGCCGCCTCGTGCGCAACGCGCGCGCGGGGACGGCCTAACGATCGGCACAGGGGTCGCGGCGACGGTGCGAGCGCGGCCTCGTGCGAGCCGTCATGCGCTGAGCGCGACGCGTATGACGGGTTGGCTCGTCGGGTGCAGGCTCCCGCCAAGTGGCTCGCTCGTGACCATCACTTCCTTGACGCCGCGCAGACTGTGGGGGACAGCGACCGAACCGCTTCCGCCGCT
The DNA here is from genome assembly GCA_035317495.1 of Solirubrobacteraceae bacterium. GTDB lineage: Bacteria > Actinomycetota > Thermoleophilia > Solirubrobacterales > Solirubrobacteraceae > Palsa-744. The sequence continues at coordinate 1,598 of DATHGU010000057.1, read as the reverse complement.
CGTCACGCTGAACAGCGCGTCGGTCGGCTGAGCATCGCCCTTGCCGCGGCTCAGCCAGACCTCGTAGATCTTGCCGAGCGCCGGCTGCGGCATTCGCGAGACGACCAGCTCGGCGCGTCCGTCGCTTTGACGGAGGGATGCCCGTGCGCCTGGCGCGTTCGCTTCGACGATTCCGCGCGTGACCTTCGTGGATTCGCTCGTGCCCGAGCCAACGCCGATCAGGATCGCCACGAGCACCGCGACCGCGCCCGCAAGGCCGGCGCCGGCGCCCAGCAGCGAGAACCGTCGGGTACGCCAGCGACTGACCTGCCGCGGCGGCCTGTCGGCCTCATCGCCGGCGGCGCTGAGGAGCGCCGCCTCCGCGCGGACCGTCGCGAGGATGCGCTCGCGCAGGGCCGCCGAGGCCAGGACCGGAGGGGCGCTGGCAGGCAGCTCATCGGCGACCGACTGCAGCTCGGCCACCTCGGCGCGGCAGCTCGTGCACGCCGAGAGGTGCTCGCGGTAGCGCTGGAGCTCAGCGTCCTCGAGCGCTCCAAGCACGTACGGCGCCGCGTCGACGCTCACCGGGCAGTCAGCATGCGGCTCGCGTGAACTCATGCGCTGAGCGCCTCCCATCCCTCGAGATGGCCACGGAGCTTCTGCAGGCCGAGGCGCATACGCCCCTTGACTGTACCCACGGGCGTGTCGAGCATCGAGGCGATCTCGATGTGCGTGAATCCTCCGAAATAGGCGAGCTCGATGACGCGTCTCTGCTCCTGCGGAAGCTCGCCGAGCGCTCCGCGGATCTCGTGCGACGCCGCGTTGTCGATCGCCTGGGCGTCTGTCCGCTCGGGAGCTTCGAGGCTCTCCTCGACTCCCTGGTCGCTGACGCGACGGCGCTCGTGCACGCCGCTGCGCCGCAGGGCATCGACGGCGCGATTGTGCACAATTCCCAGTGCCCAGGTGCGCACGCTGCCACGCCGAGGGTCGTAGCGCGCTCCACTGCGCCACAACGCCAGAAAGGCCTCCTGCACTACGTCCTCTGCGACCGCGCGCCTGCCGCAGATCCGATAGGCCAGCGAGAAGGCGACGTCAGCGTGTCGCTCGAGCACGATCTCGAAGGCGTCGGCGTCGTTCCCGACGACCAACTGCATGAGCTCCTCATCGGCCAGCTTTCTGAGCTTGTCCTTCGAATCTGCGCTCGGGCGCCGCAGGCGGGTCATCGATTCACTGTACGCGCGGGCGGCCTGTGCGGATCACTGGGTTCCCGCCAGGTGGACCTCGCCCGGCTCGCTGATCCAAACGCCACCCCGGCTGCGTACAGAGGGGACATCGGCGGCCCGCGGAAAAACCCTCCCCGCCGGTCGTCGTCCGGCAACATGACAAGGAGCATCTATGAGCTATCAGATCAATCTCGATGAGGTCGACGTCGACGGAGCGATCCGCGACGCAGCCGAGGAGGCGTCCGGCGATACACGCCTCGGCTTCCTGAAGAAGGCGGGCCTGGCGGGCGGCGCGATGGTGAGCGGCGGCGCCGTGCTCTCGGCGCTCGCTCCGAGGGCGCTCGCGTCGCCCGGCAATGGACGTCCGCCGGCGAAATTCGGCAAGGGCGACGTAGG
>DATHGU010000056.1:0-7336 GCA_035317495.1 Solirubrobacteraceae bacterium | reverse complement strand
TTGGATGAACGACGGCCCGCGGATCAGCGCGACGCCGTATCCGCGTCGTTGGCACAACCCGCTGCGGAAGGCGATCACCGCAACCCCCGTCGAATCGATGTGCGTGAGCTTGCTCAGGTCGAGCGTGATCGCGCTCGTCGCGCCTTCGAGCCGCTCGATCTCCGCTTCGAGCGTATGTGCCGAGCAACGGTCCAGTTCGCCCATCAGCACGAGCGTGTGCATACGGCCGGGCGGACTCATTGCTCGGACTTCCTTGTTGTTTCGTTGGTGGCGGCCGCGTGCTTCGCCGCGGTTCCCACTGCGCCGCACTCGTTGCAGGCGCAGAGGCTCGCCGCCACCGCCATGCGATGGCATTTGATCATCAGGTGCAGCTCCCTTCGAGAGCTTCGAAGATCGATGCGGCGCCTGGATCAGGAGGATCCCGGCGCCCGGATCAGTCATCGTCGGAGAGCTAGTCCGGGCGCTCGAGAATCAGGACGAGGGGCGCTGGACCCCATCTCTCGCCGGCGAGCCGCAGCCGGCGCATCGCCGGCGGAGCGCCCAGCAGCAACGAGAGAGCCAGCAGCAGTGCGACGGCGAAGCCCGAACCCGCCGTCCCCGCGAGCGGGATCCCGCCCGGAGTGGGTGAGGGTTCGGGGCGTGGCAAGGGGGGCGGCGCGAACTCCCGGCCCGTTGCCGACGCCGAGGAGGCCGGGTCGCGGCCGAGGCCAAGCGCGGCTGGCGGGAGGCTGGCGCTCAGCATCAACAGATCAGAGGCGCCGCCCGTGCTCGTAAGCGCGCCGGGGCAGCTCCCGCGGGCAGCGCAGCGTCGTTGCGCACCGCGCAGGCCCGCATCCACACGCATGCCGGGCGGCGTCCCCGACGAGCTCGGCGGTGCAAGGCCCGGACGTGGATCGCTGGTCCAGGCCGGAGCACCCGCATGACCGGCAAGCGGCGCTGCTCCGAGCGGGTGCACGCTCGGTCCACTTGGGCCGTTCGCTCGCGGGCCATTGCCGCCCGGCGCGACGGGACCAGCCGCGCTCGGTTCCGTGACGGTGCCTGTGCTCGCGGGACCCGTGTGCAGCGTCTCCGTGACGGCCGAGCCCGCCTGCGTGACCTGGCCGGCGCCGCTCGTCAGCGTCCCGACGACCTTACCCACGCTTTCGCTGCCTGAGCCGACCTGGCTAACGACCTGACCCGCGCTGGCCGCCGTCGCGTCGAGTTGGCGCACGACCTGACCGGCGCTGGCGGTAGTTGCACCGACCTGCGCCACGACCTGGCCGGCGGTGGAGGTGGAGGTCGAGGTGGCTTTGGCGACGGCGCTCAGCGTGGAGCCGCTCGTTTGCTCGATCGTCTTCGTCGCCGGGGCCGTCGCGCCTTCCACACCGGCGGTCGCCGTGCGGACCGGCTGGGTGGCGGAGGCCACCGCCTGGGTGCCGGTCGCGCTCGTGCTCGCCAATGCGTCCCCGAGTGGAGCGGCGCCGCCGGCCTGAGCGGCGAACAGCAGCATGCCAAGCAGGCTCAGGAATACCGCCACCAGGCCCGTGGTCTGCCGACCAGCGACCTCCGATGAGGGGTTGGGAGCTTTGTGCAGCAATATTCCTCCTTACGGGGGAATGCCCGGAATGGGGGCAAAGAACTCCAATAAAACATAAAATCTCCGCAAAATGCGAATGATGCCCGCGGGTGCTGCAAGCACGCCCTTGCCGGACCAGCGCGACACGGCCCCCGCGCCTACGAGGGCGCGGAGGTTCCGCCGCCGGCGCCGGCGGCGGGCGAGGCGCTCGCCGCTTCGGCGCCCGACCCGGACGGCACGCCGCCCTGGGCCGTGCTTGCGGCGGGCGGAGCGGTTGGCGAGGGGCCGGCCCCCGCAGACCAGCCGCTGCGGTCGGGCTGGGACGTGATGACCTGCCCGGTGCGCGTGCTGAAGTACGCCCACGTGCTGTACAGCCCAAGCCGCGCGGCCAGCTGCGCGCCGCTCACGGCGGTGCGCCCGCCCGAGCCGAGCACGTAAGCGGAGGAGATGCGCGGCGAGAACCCACGCTTGAGCACTTCGATGCCCACGAAACTGCCCCTCACGAGGCCGCGCAGGCGCGCCGCCGCGGCGCTGAAGCCGAGCGTCAGCTTCCAGCCGTGCTCCCCGCCGCGCTCGTACTGGTCGAGCACCCCGCGCAGCCACGGCTCGGGCAGGGAGCCGGTGAAGGAGCCCTCGACGTTCTCCGTGCGCCCCCCCGAGCTGGCGAAGAAGTAGGTGATCGCCGGGCGGCTCTGGTAGGTCACGATCTGCCCGGCGGTCGCCGCCACGGCGGCGTCGGTCTGCGGCGTCTGCGCGGCCACTCCGCGATACACCTGCGAGCGTGTGTCGGCGTACACGTCGAACCTCGAGCCCCCCGCGTGCGCGGTCAGCGCGTACGTGCGGCTCGCCACCGCCTGCGCCTCGAGCGCCGCCAGCGGCCAGCTGGAGGGGACCTCGGCGGAGACGACCCCGCGCACGTAGCTCTCCAGGGCGACATTGCGCACCTTGCCGCCGATCATCACGCGCACCTGCGCGTTCGACGGCGCCGAGCCCAGCCCCGTGCCCGTGTAGTAGTGCGCGAGGATCGCCTGGTAGGAGAAGCCGTGTTGGGCGTAGCCGAGCGCGCCCTCCTGGCTCATGCCCACGCCGTGCCCGTTGCCGCCGCCGACGATGACCAGGTCCGACGCCCGTGCCATGCCCGCGCATACGAGCAGCGCCGACAGCATCGCCGCGAGCGTCGTCAAGCAGGTGAGAGTGCGGTGGTAGGTTGGTTTGATGTCGAGCATCCGTGCTCCGTCGGGACGAGGATCTCCGGCTGGCCGATCTTCGATCGGTCTGCCGCACGGCATTTGCGCCGCGCACCTACCCTCGATCGGAGAGTGGCAACCGGCGCGTGAGCGACGCTGCTCGAGGACGGCCATTCGTTCAGCGCGCGCAAGATTTCTTGCAGTCTGCGCTTATGCAAAGGGAAGCCGCGCATGAGCGCGACGGCCTCGTTGTCAGGCGAGAGCCAGGCGGCGCTCGACAAGGTCCCCAAGCAGCTGTACATCGGCGGGCAGTGGCGCGACGCGTCCGGCGGCGGCACGCTGGCCGTCGAGGATCCCGCGACCGGCGAGCCGCTCGTCGAGGTCGCCGACGCGCAGTTGCAGGACGCCCTTGCCGCGCTAGGCGCGGCGGCCGACGTGCAGGCCGCGTGGGCCGCCCACCCGCCGCGCGAGCGCGGCGAGATCCTGCGCCGCGCCTACGAGTCGATCGTGCAGCGCAGCGACGAGCTCGCGCTGCTCATGACGCTCGAGATGGGCAAGGCGCTCGCCGAGTCGCGCGCCGAGATCTCCTATGCGGCCGAGTTCTTCCGTTGGTTCTCCGAGGAGGCCGTCCGCATACACGGCCGCTACATGGTCAACACGACCGGAAAAGGGCGCATCCTCACGATGCGCCAGCCCGTGGGCCCGTGCGTGTTCGTGACGCCTTGGAACTTTCCCACGGCGATGGGCACGCGCAAGATCGCCCCCGCGATCGCCGCCGGCTGCACGATCGTCGTCAAGCCCGCCCAGCAGACGCCCCTGTCGATGCTCGCGCTCGCGCAGATCCTCGAGCAGGCCGGACTGCCGGGCGGCGTTCTCAACGTGATCACCGCCAAGCACTCCGGCGCCGTGATCGAACCGCTGTTGAAGGACCCGCGCACGCGCAAGCTGTCCTTTACCGGCTCCACCGAGGTGGGCCGGCGGCTGATCGAACAGTCCGCCGAGCAGGTGCTGCGGGTCTCCATGGAGCTCGGCGGCAATGCGCCGTTCATCGTCTTCGAGGACGCCGATCTCGAGGCCGCCGTCGACGGCGCGATGCTCGCCAAGATGCGCAACGTCGGCGAGGCCTGCACGGCCGCCAACCGCTTCCACGTGCACGAGTCGCTCGCCGCGAAGTTCGCCGATCGCCTGGCGCAGCGCATGGGCGCGCTGCGCGTCGGCCGCGGCACCGACCCCGACACCGACGTCGGGCCGCTGATCGACGAGGACCAGCGCACGAAGGTCGCCGAGCTGGTCTCCGATGCCACCCAGCGCGGCGCGCGCGTGCTGCTGGGCGGGCAGCCGCTCGGCGATCGCGGCTACTTCTACGCGCCCACCGTGCTCGCGGACGTGCCCGACGATGCGCGCCTGCTCGAGGAGGAGATCTTCGGCCCCGTCGCGCCGATCGCGACCTTCTCCAGCGAGCAGCAGGCGATCGAGGCGGCCAACCGCACCGAGTACGGCCTCGTCGCCTATCTCTACACGCGCGACCTCGACCGCGCGTTCCGCGTCTGCGAGGCGATCGAGTCGGGCATGATCGGGCTCAACCAGGGCGTCGTCTCGAACCCCGCCGCGCCGTTCGGCGGCGTCAAGCAGTCCGGTTTCGGCCGCGAGGGCGGCTTCGAGGGGATCGGCGAGTACCTCGAGACGAAGTACGTGGCGCTCGCGCTCTGAGCCACTCGCCGGCCTGCGACGCGACGCCTGTAGCCTTCGCGCTCGATGAGCGAGGGAAGAGCCGGGCAATGACGACCGTTCGCGACGCCTCATTCGAGTTGTTCCGCGAGCGCGGGATGACGACGATCTTCGGCAACCCCGGCTCGACGGAGCTGCCGATGCTCGGCCCGTTCCCCGAGGACTTCCGCTATGTGCTCGGGTTGCAGGAGGCGGTCGCCGTGGGCATGGCCGACGGGTTCGCGCAGGCCAGCGGCAACGTCACGCACGTCAACCTGCACACGGCGCCGGGAGTCGGCAACGGGGTGGGGGCGATCTTCAACGCGCGCGCCAACCGCGCACCGCTGCTCGTCACGGCCGGGCAGCAGGCGCGCTCGCTGATGACGATGGGAGCGACGCTGACCAACCGCGATGCCGTCGAGGTGCCCAAGCCGTACGTCAAGTGGAGCTACGAGCCGCCGCGCGCCGCCGACGTGCCATTCGCGCTCGCTCAGGCCATTCACTACGCGACGCTCCCGCCGGCGGGGCCGGCGTTCGTGTCGATCCCGATGGACGACTGGCTTCAGGAGGTCCAGCCGCTCGACTACGCGAGCCAGATCGCGCGAGCCGTCGGCGGCCGGGCGCGCCCCGAGCCGCGCCAGATCGCCGCACTCGCGGCGCGCCTGCGCATCGCCCGGCGACCTGTGTTCATCGCGGGTCCCGACATCGACGCATCGGGTGGCTGGGATGCCGCGATCGAGCTCGTCGAGTCCCAGCGCCTGCCCGTCTGGTCCTCACCGCCGACCGGCGGCGGTCGCATCGGCTTTCCGGAGAGCCATCCGGCCTTCCAGGGGATGCTCCCGCCGGCCGTCGCGCCGCTCGCCGAGGCGCTCGCCGGACACGACCTGGTGCTCGTCGCCGGGTCGTCGGTGTTTCCCTACTACCCGAACATCCCCGGCGACTTCCTACCGACGGGCGCCGAGCTCGTGGCGATCACGTGCGATCCGGACGAGGCCGCGCGGGCGCCGATGGCGAGGCGATCGTCGCGCTCACCCTGCGCGCGCTGGCGGACGAGCTCGCCGAGCCATCCGACCGCGAGCCGCCGCCCGCGCGCGTCGAGCTCGAGCCGCCGCCGCCCGGCGAGCAGTTGTCGGGCGGCGAGGTGCACGGGGTGCTCGCCGAGCTCTTCCCGCCCGACGGGATCGTCGTGCTCGAGTCGCCCTCCAGCACCGCCGCGCTGCGCAATCAGCTGCGCCTCTCGCGCCCGGGGTCCTATTACTTCAGCGCCAGCGGCGGCCTCGGCTTTGGCCTCTCGGCAGCTGTCGGCGTGCAGCTCGCCCAGCCACAGCGCCAGGTCGTCTGCGTGCTCGGCGAGGGCTCGGCGCAGTATGCGATCACGGCGCTGTGGAGCGCTGCTGCGTATGGGGTTCCGGTCAAGTTCCTCGTGCTGCGCAACAGCGAGTACTCGATCCTCAAGTGGTTCGCGTCGCTCGAGAACGTCAGCGACGCGCCGGCCCTCGACCTCCCGCGCCTGGACGTCGCGGCGACGGCACACAGCTACGGCGTGGACGCCGTCAGCGTGACCGAGCGGGAGGAGCTGCACGCCGCGCTCGCCGATGCCCTCGCACAGGACGGGCCGCGCCTGGTGCAGGTCGACGTCGCGCCGGGGATGGCGCTCGCTTGAGGGCAAGCTCGGCGCCACTGCTCGCCCCGGACACCCGCCGCATCGGGCGCCCGCCGGGCCCGCCCGCACCCGATCGCGCGCCGGACGACATCGCCCCCGGCGCGTCGCAGCCGCTGCGCGGCGAGCTCGTGGAGCTGCTCGGCGAGGAGCGCGTGCTGCACGGGGCGATCGACCTGATCGGCTACGCCTCCGACGCCAGTCCCTACCGGCGCCTGCCGGCCGCGGTGGTGATGGCGCACGACGCGGGGGACGTCGGCAAGGTGCTCGCGTATGCGCGCCGTACCGGCACGCACGTGAACTTTCGCGGCGGCGGAACGAGCCTCAACGGCCAGGCTCAGACCGACGGGATCCTGATCGACGTGCGGCGCTGGTTCTCACGCGTGAGGATCGAGGACGGCGGCGCGCGCGTCCGCTTGCGCGCGGGAACGCTGCTCGGCCTCGCCAACCGGCTGCTCCAGCGCCACGGCTTCAAGCTCGGCCCCGATCCCGCCAGCAAAGACATCGCGACGATCGGCGGCGTGATCGCAAACAACTCGGGCGGTATGCGCTGCGGCGTGACGTGGGATCCCTACTCGACCGTCGAGTCGATCACGCTCGTGCTCGCCTCCGGCACGGTCATCGACTCGGCCGCGCCCGACGCCGAGCAGCGCTTCGCCGCAGCCGAGCCCGAGCTCGCGCGCGGTCTGCTCGAGCTGCGCGAGGAACTGCTCGCCGACGCCGCGCTGGCCGAGCGCGTGCGGCGCAAATACGAGATCAAGAACGTAACCGGCTACCGGCTCTGCGCGCTGCTCGACGCGGACACCCCACTGGAGATCTTCCGCCGGCTCATCGTCGGCTCGGAGGGCACGCTGGCGTTCATCGCCGAGGCCGTCATGCGCACGCGCCCCGAGCCGCCGTGCACGACGCTCGCATGGGCGCACTTCGCGAGCATCGACGACGCCGCCGCCGCGGTGCCGGCGCTGGTCTCCGCCGGCGCACGTGCCACCGAGCTGATGGTTGCCCCGGCGCTGATCGCCGCGGCCTGGAACATGTCCGGCACGCCGGAGGAGTGGCGCGAGCTGCCGTTCGAGTCCGCCGCGCTGATCGTCGAGTTCGGCGGCGCCGACGGCGGCGAGCTCGATGCGAGCGAGGCCGCCGCCGGGCGGGCGCTCGCCGGCCACGAGCCGATCCAGCCCGTCCGCTTCACACGCGAGAGCGAGGAGATCGAGCTCGCATGGCGCGTCC